>DNSU01000034.1 GCA_003499585.1 Cyanobacteria bacterium UBA9579
GCACCTCATGTTTGAATTCGCCCCTTTATCATTCATATAAAAATATTGCCCCCTATACAATGTAAAATTCAGCTAGTCAAAAAGACAAAAAAATGATAAATATCTATAAATTACATTATTTTATAAATTAGATTTTTAAAAAATTCTGGAGGGGGTAATTGTGGTAAGAGAGGAATATTTGCGTTTTTTACAAACGTTTAATGTGGATTCTACATCAATAAATGCTAAAAAAATTGCTAATATTGTTTTAGATAATTTAGAAGAGCTAACTCAGTTATCAACACATCAAGGTCAAAGAATCCGAAGAATAATTGCTTTAGCTCAGCCTCAATGGAATGAAATCAGAACGGACATAACTATCATTAATTCGGCTAATTCAAATGATTATCAACGTATTAAACAATTAAAACATATGGTGGTTGGTCCCTTTAGAGGATTTGCACGTGCAGAAGAATTCAATTTAGATAGTCAATGTGTATTAATTTACGGACCAAATGGTACTGGCAAATCAAGTTTCTGCGAAGCACTCGAATATGGCCTGCTTGGGAGTGTTAGCGAGGCTGAAACTAAGCGTTTTCGAGATCAGGCTGAATATTTAAAAAATGCTCATGTTAATCAATTTACTCCCCCTCACATTATTGCTAAAGATGCAAATGAGGACGATGTAATTGTTGAACCCAATGCATCTAAATACAGATTTTGTTTTGTAGAAAAGAATAGAATCGATAACTTTTCTAGAATAGCAGCCCAAGCCCCTTCTAAACAGACTGAACTTATTTCAACATTATTCGGATTAGAGGCATTTACAGATTATGTTCGTAACTTTACTACCGAAATTGATGAAAGATATATAGATATTCAAGGAGAAAAAACCAAATTACTTGCACAAAAACGTCTTGAATTATCATCTGCAGAACAAATCAAGATAAACAATATTGCTGAGTTAGAAACTATTACACAGGAAGAACTAGCGCTCGCTCAGCGATATAAAAATAATTTCAGCTTTAATCTAATGGTTAGCGAAATTATTGGAACAACAGATTCTTTAGGTGCCATTCATCAACTAGAAAAAGAGTTACAAACACCTGTTCCTTTAAAAAGTAATTTAACAACTTCTGCCTTAGACATATTGATAAATAATATTCAAGTTAATATTAATCAACTTAATAGTCAACAACAAGAATTGGGATCGTATAGCCAGCAAATATCATTTAAACAACTATATGAAGCGGTTATACAGATTCAACCAAGTAATCCTGAAAGTTGCCCAGCCTGTCATACGCCCTTAAATCTAGTTACAATCAATCCGTACCTGCATTCGCAAGAAGAATTAGAAAAACTTCAACATTTGGCTAAAATACAAAAAAGAATACAGGACACTCAGCAAACCATAGGCCAACAATTATTTAGTCTTTCTCAAATAGTAAATACTTGTTTACATTTTTTATCAACTAATAATCAACTTGTTGCATATCAAATCCCTAATGGTATACAACCAACTCTCTCTTGGTGGAACTCTTTACTACAATATTTAGCAGATGGATATACCCCTTATCAACATATAGTCGCGCAGGTAAAACATCTCGAAAATACAGATCTTCTATCTAGCCAAGCTCAAGCAACAAGAAATTCAACACTAGAAGAATTAAATAGATTACGTGAATTTGAACGTCAAATTACAATCTTACAGACTCGTCGTAATACAGCTTTAAAGGAAATTTCAAAAGCAGAATTACTCATTACAAATTTCAATACTCAAAATGCACAATTAATCAACGAGGTGACCCTAGAAGAATCTATCCTACAAAGAAATCAGTCTATCTTAGAGGGATATACTGAATTCGTAACTAAAATAAATGCATATAGCAGACTTTTACCATCACAATTAGTTGCTGATTTAGGTGAAACAGTTACTACCCTATACAACGCATTCAACCGTTATGATGCTTCTCATGAAAAGTTAGCTTCGGTCAAACTTCCTTTGACACAGTCGCAGAAATTACTTATATCATTTCAAAAAGATCCAACAACATTTTTTGATGCCCTTCACATTCTCAGTGAGGGACATATTAGATGTATTGGATTAGCAATCTTGCTAGCAAAAAATATTAAAGAAAATTGCCCTATTTTAATTTTTGATGATCCAGTCAATGCAATAGATGATGAGCATAGAGCCGCAATAAGAGAAACCTTATTCAAGGACTCATTTTTCGAACAAACTCAAATCATTCTCGCTATCCATGGTGAAGAGTTCTTCAATAATACTCATCAAATGTTAGGTAAAGAGAGAGCCGCTATTTCGCAGTCTTATATATTCTCTCCCCATAAGCCTGATAACCATATATATGTACTTTCATTACAACGCCCTCGAAATCATGTGTTAGTAGCACGAGAATTGTATTCTAGAGGAGAATATAGAGATGCTCTTATGTCATCAAGACGAGCTTTAGAAAATTTATGTGATAAAACTTGGTTTCATTATGGAAAACATTGTGATAGGAATGACGGTTTAATTAGTGTATCAAGAAGATCTCCAGATCAACCCTGGGATTTAAGAAATCTCGCAGAAAATTTAAAATCTAAAATTGATAAGTCTCAAGCAAATATCCCTAAAAAAACAGAAATCGTATCCGCTTTAACATTGTTATTGGGTCCAAATGGCACCTCCCCATGTTGGCGTTATTTAAATAAAGGTACACATGATGAGGACAATTTACCGGAGTTCGACCAGCATATAGTTGGCAAGATAGTGTCATCACTCGAACAGCTAGATTCAGCACTTAATTGATGATCAATTATGACAAAATTTCACCAAATAACTTAAAAGAGGGTTCATGAGGTATGAAATTATTAAAAATTAAATTTTTATAATTTCAGTCTTATAGAATCCTAATAGTTAAAAATCTTTATTAATTGAATACTGTAAAAGATGTAATTTTTACAGGCAAACATCTAATTGAGTAAAAAATGGGCGAAATAATCCAATTTAAGAAAAAAAGAATTCCTAAAGGCCTAATAATCTCAGGATTGGGAGGCGTTAGTAATGAAAATGGACCTGTAGCTAAAGATTTAACACATAGTGATTTGATGTTTTATGGTCTTTATTGGGATAATATCGTTATTACTCAAATACCAATGTTTCATTTTACTAATAATGTGATTGAAGAATTTAGAAGTAATGGAGTTATTGAATTTTATACAAATGCCCCTCCGCCGCAAATTCATTCTTCCGAAATGCAAAGGTTGGCTTTAGAGTCTTTATTAGCATGTCAAAGCATAAGAAAGCAGACTACCGACTCTGATTGGATTATTTACAATAACGTTGCAGATGGATTTAATTCTATAGAATCTGACGATTTGATAGAGCAACATACCATTAGAATCGAAATTGCAAAATGTCTTCCCTATCCAAGTACCTATGTTCCCATAGATACTCTTAGAAAGTTTAGAGAAGATTATATTGATGAACTTGATAGACTTCATTTAGCAAAATATAGACTATTTGATAAAATTAGTTCATATGAAAATTTGGAAAGGAGAGATCTAGCCAAATCATATGAATTAGATGAGTTTCAACGTGCAATAAGAGACTATGAATTCGCTTTTTCCTCTAAGTTTTCCTATTATTCAATGAAATCATTAATTAGTGATATCAAAAGTAATAAGTTTCAACTATTAGAAGCCAGTTTAGCTGCTGGAGACCTCTTGGTAAGTGGCCTTAGCCTATCTGGAACTTACAATCTTGGCAAAACATTCTTTAATATTTTTGGCTCAAAGCAAAAGATTCATGAAGCAAGGAAGAATTCACCAGAATTTCAATTTATCGGCTCTGCGATCAATAAAGGAATTATCTTACAGAAGTTTGATCATAGTTTATGAATAAATAGATAAATTGCAGATATTACGAAGAGACTGAAGGTTTTAGATATGAAAATTTAAAACCCAGTGAATGAACGTGAAATACATGAGACTACATTAAATGATCCAAAATTATATTCAGGCAGTAAATGCAAAATTTGTCACAGGTAAAACAACCGAACACAGCTTTCGAGGGGATCTACAAAGCTTAGTAGAGTCAATTATCGGCTCAGGCTATATGGTAATTAACGAGCCTAAACGTCAAAGATGTGGTGCGCCTGATTATATCATTGAGAAAAACAGTATTCCTATTGGATTTATTGAAGCAAAAGACATTGGTGATACAGACCTAGAAGGTAAGAAAAAAACAGGTAACAAAGAACAATTTGACCGCTATAAAGCATCTTTAAACAATATCGTATTCACCAACTACCTGGACTTCTATTTTTATCAAGAAAGTGAATTAGTTGCTAAGATTTCTATTGCTGAAATTTCAGGAAATCAGATCAAAGCCTTGCCTGAAAACTTCCCAATGTTTGAGAGTCTGATTAAAAATTTCAGTATCTATCTTGGGCAAACAATCAAAAGTCCGCAGAAATTAGCCAAAATGATGGCAAATAAAGCAAAATTACTTGCTGAAATATTAGAAAAAGCAGTAACCAATGATGAAGATACACAGGAAGACAGTACTCTAAAGGCTCACTTCGAAGGCTTTAAGCAGATTCTTATTCATGACATTAAGCCAAAAGGTTTTGCCGATGTATATGCTCAGACCATTGCTTATGGAATGTTTGCAGCCCGATTACATGACTCAACCCTCAAGACTTTCTCAAGACAAGAAGCTGCTGAACTGATTCCAAAATCGAACCCTTTCTTGCGTAAACTATTTGGTTATATCGCAGGTCCAGACATTGATGATCGTATCAAATGGATTGTTGATAGCCTGGCAGACATTTTCTTACATTGTAATGTTGAGGAAATCTTAAAGACTTATGGGCGTTCAACACGAATGAACAACCCAATTATTCATTTCTATGAAACTTTTCTGAGCGAATATGACCCTAAAGAACGTAAAAAACGTGGCGTATGGTACACACCTGAACCTGTAGTCAATTTCATTGTCAGAGCTGTAGATGAAATTCTAAAAACTGAGTTTAATCTTGCTTCAGGATTAGCCGATACAGCCAAAACTACTATTAAAATTAAAAACCCCACAACAGATAAGCGTTATAAAGATGGCTATATCACAACAGAAAAAGAAGTTCATAAAGTTCAGATCCTTGATCCTGCAACAGGTACAGGCACATTCCTTTCACAAGTCATCAAACACGTACATCAAGACTTTGAAGGGATGCAAGGGATATGGAGTAACTATGTTGAAAAGGATCTGATACCACGTTTAAACGGTTTTGAGTTGCTCATGGCGAGCTATGCAATGGCTCACTTGCAACTTAACTTGCTGTTATCAGAAACAGGATATAAACCACAAGGCAATATTCAACAAAGACTGAAAGTTTATCTAACTAATAGCTTAGAAGAAAGTCATCCTGATACTGGTACTTTATTTGCGAATTGGCTCAGTGCTGAAGCAAATGAAGCGAACCATATTAAACGTGATACACCTGTCATGTGTATTATTGGTAATCCACCTTATAGTGGTGAAAGTGCTAATAAAGGTGACTGGATTATGAGTTTAATGGAAGACTATAAGAAAGAACCAGGCGGAAAAGAAAAATTAAAAGAAAAAAATTCTAAATGGATTAATGATGACTATGTAAAGTTCTTACGATATGGGCAGCATTTTATTGAAAAAAATGGAAGTGGTGTGCTTGCTTTCATTAATCCTCATGGTTTTTTAGATAATCCAACATTTAGAGGGATGCGCTGGAATCTACTTAAAACTTACGACAAGATTTATACCATTGATCTTCACGGGAATGGGAAGAAAAAAGAATTTTCTCCTGATGGAAGTGTAGATAAAAATGTATTTGATATCATGCAAGGCGTATCTATTAATATATTTATTAAAACAGGAAATAAAAAGAATTCAGAGCTAGGTCAAGTCTTTCATTATGATGTATTTGGTAAACGTGAAGAAAAATATAATTTCCTTTCTGAATCAAACTTAAATGATATAAATTTCAATGAAATTAAACCAGTAGGGAAACAATATTACTTCATTCCTCAAGACATGACATTAAAAAGTATTTATGAGAAAGGTATAAAAATAAGTGACTTATTTCCTGTTCAGGGTAATGGAATAGTAACAAAGAGAGATAATTTATGCATTCAAGCTACTGCTGACAAATGTTTGCAATCAGCGCTAGACATAATTACGTTAGAAAAATCTAATTTTTATAAAAAATACAATCTTCCTGCTGATGTAAGAGATTGGAAATATGATTGGGCTAAAAAAGATATCCAAGATTCTTTTAAAGATCAAACGTGTGTAAAGCATATCAACTACAGGCCATTTGATAAAAAATATATTTACTACACAGGTAATTCAAGAGGTTTTGTAGGATGGCCTGTAGATAAAATTATGCGAAACTATTTACAATCAGAAGGAAACCTAGGTCTGCTTTGCACTAAAGCACATAAAGATCAATCTTTTGCTCATATTTTTGTTACTAATACGATCACGGAAGCAATTTTTCTTTCTTCAAAAACTGGCTCAAATGCCATGAATCTGCCTCTTTATATTTATTATGAGGATTTAACAACTGAAGGTAAAATATGTAGGAAACCCAACTTAGAAAAAAAATATATAGACAAAATAAGTAGCATTATAAAAAGAAAATTTTCGGATGAAATATCTACTGAAAGTCAAAATTTTTCACCTATAGATATATTAAATTATGTATATGCTGTTCTTCATTCAAGAATTTATAGAGAAAAATATAATAATTTTCTCAAAATTGATTTTCCACGAGTTCCATACCCAAAAGATCAAAATACATTTGGTCAATTAGTTGGATTAGGAAATCAATTAAGAAAACTTCATCTTATGGAAGACTCCACTTTAAAAGCTATTTTTCAATATCCTGAAAGCGGTGACAATATTGTTGAGAAGCATGTTTACAAAGATGGAAATGTCTATATCAACGATGAACAGTATTTTGCCAATGTTCCTGAAGTAGCCTGGAACTTCTATATCGGTGGCTATCAACCTGCACAAAAATGGCTCAAAGACAGGAAAGGTCAAGCTCTACAATTTGAAGATATTAAGCATTATCAGAAGATGATTGCCACGCTTCAAAGAACTTCTGAAATTATGGAAGAGATAGATCAAATAGATTTTATGTAAAAATACATTACTGTTAAATGAGTATCTTTAAAAATGCTCATTTAACATTGTATACAAAATTAACCAATACATACGTCCTGACATAATCTAGATGCCCCTTTTAACAGTTAAAAATCACACTAGGCGGAAAGGCCTATCAAATATTCATTTTTTAGATAATCACACTGGTTTTGTCGCAAAACTTTAAAAATGACAATATCAAGTAAGATGAAATAATTGGAAAAATCAAAGCATAAGATGAAATAAAAAACACCAATTATTAGTTGGTAGACTTTAAAATCATAATCTTACAAAAAACATTATTTCTCGAACAAATGTTGATTCAAGTATAAGATGAAATCAAGCTATCATGAATTCTGAACAAAGAAAATTCTTGGAGTTTTCGAGATGGCTAAGCATGGCGTTAGGCGTATTACCAATCGAGGGCGAGACCGAGTAATTGGAAAATTTGCTAGCTTAAAGATGCAGCAGATTATTCAATGGGAGTCTCAAATAGAAAGGGACTGTTGCTATTGGCTTGAGTTCGATAGAGATGTAATTGCCTACCGTTCACAACCACTAATTATTTCCTATATCTTTGAAGATAGAAAGCTGCGTCATACTCCAGACTTTGAGGTCATGCGTCATAGCTTACAAACAGGTCAATATCAATATTTAGAAGTTAAACCATATAAGAAAACAATGGAAGATGAGTTCAAACGCAAACATATTGCTCGCGCTGCGCACTTTCATCTTCACGGACATATATACGATTTAATAACTGATGAACATCTCCGTAAAGACAGTTACTTAGATAATATTCGACTTCTATACCGATATGCTCGCTTAACATCTAATCCTGAAATACTTTTAAAAATCAAACGAGCCTTACCAAATCATTCTAAACATACTCTAAAAGTACTACAAAATCATTGCGTTGATTTTGGAGCAGAAATGGAACTTGCGTATCTCTTACTCTACAACGGTAGCGCTAGATTCGATATGGAGAAGCCTCTTCATATTAATACCGAAATAGAGATGACATGGTATGTTGGAGACGATGATCTATGAGTAGCTATCAATTTTCTTATGGACACTATGTCGCTTATCAAGGTTCAGTATGGGAAATTGAAAGCCTTGATCCCAAAACAAAAATATTAAAACTTTCAAGAACAACTGATGCTCTGAAGATTTCAATACCATACTCAGAAGCATTAGGTCACCTAGTTAACAATCAACTTAAATTTATTGATCCTGAAACTGCTACCAAACCTTTAATTACGGCAGAACAACGTGCCTTAGCAGATTTTTCAACAAAATCATCAGAACAAAAAAAGGAGGCTGTAAGAAGGTCAAAATATCTAAATATTCTAAAGGAACTAAAAGTCCCATCTTTCACAAAAAAATATCTTGATCCACTTATTGCAAATATTGCTCTTCAAATTGGAGACCCCACACCACCTTCAGCAATTACAGTATATCGTTGGCATAAAAATTATAAGAATGCTAGTGAAGACATACGTTCATTAATCAAGAATGAGCAAAAAAAAGGGAATCGAAGTAAGCGCCTTGATCCAGAAGTACAACATATAATAGATACGACTATTAAGGATGTTTACCTGAAGGGCCATAAACCATCAATAACAACAGTCTACGAAGAGCTTAAAAGAAATATTTGGAAAGAAAATAAATTCAGGATAGCTAGTGAGGCCTTAACAGCGCCGAGTTTAACTACTCTAATCAATAAAATTAAAGCACTTGACCCTGTATTAGTTACTCTACATCGAGAAGGAAAACATGCTGCCGAAATGGAATTTAGAGTCTACCAAATGGGTGTCTCAACAACTAGACCATTAGAACGGGTTGAAATAGATCATACCCAATTGGATTTATTCGTCATTGATGATCAAACTGGTTTTCCTTTGGGCAAACCGTATATTACTGCCGCAATAGATCATCATACCGGCTCTGTCACAGGATTCTACATTAGTTTTACTCCACCAAGTGCATTTAGTGTCATGGAGTGTCTAAAAGTAGCTATATTGCCTAAAGTTGAAATAAACAAAATCTTTCCTTCTGTTAAAAATACATGGGATGTTTTTGGTGTATTCGAAACTTTAATCGTAGACAACGGTAAAGAATTCTATAGCATCGCGCTCGAAGAAGCGTGTATTCAACTAGGGATTAACATTCAATATGCACCTCCGCTCCAACCTTGGTTTAAAGCTTCCATTGAGCGGTATTTCTCAATTATAAATCAAAAATTACTCAATGGTATGGAAGGTAAAAGTCTAAAAAATCTTGGAAAATTTGCAGATTACAATCCTATTAAGAATGCAGTAATAGATTTCTCATCATTAGTAGAAATTATGCATATATGGGTGATAGATATTTTTCATCAAACTTTCAAAGAACGCATTGGTGATACACCAGCAGAAAAATGGCGTAAAAGTGTACTGATATATCCACCATTACTTCCCAAGAGTGCATTAGACGTGAATATTACTCTAGGACTTCATGACAAACGAAAAATTGTGAGGACTGGCATCTCCTATGAAGGTCTAATCTATAACTCATCAGAACTGGCTTTACTGAGGCAAAAAATTCTAGACAATCCAAATGTGACTATAAAAATAGATCCTTCCAATATTTCTCATATATTTGTTCTTGATCCAATCAAAGAGGAATATTTCAGTGTTCCAGCAATAAACCAGAAATATGCAACGGGTAAAACTTTATTTCAACATCAAGTAATCAGAAGGAATGCCCGTGAATACGCAAAATCTTCGGTAAATATGAATAATTTAATGGAAGCTGCTGATAGGATTGAAGAAGTTGTTGAAAAAAGTAAACATACTTCCAAAAACAGGAAAACACAATTATCTCAAAAAGTTGCACGCTACGAAGATATCTCTCAGAACTCAGTACTATCCTCTAAGTCAAATGAACAACTAAACTCTATTTATAAAGAAATGAATCGTTCTCCAGAAAATCTGGTCACCGAAGTTGAGAAAAAAATAGACCCTGTTTCTAGCGATAAAATACCACTCACATCATTTTATGATGAAGCGGATGACTGGTCTTCTGATTACAGCTTGGGAGGTATTAATAATGAGTGATTTAGCAGAATTTGTTGCAGCTAATGCAGATAAAATCAGAAAAATTGAATCTATCTTTATAAAATATCCTAGACTCACAAGCATTCTTGATTGCATTGAAGAATGTCGTGAAATGTCTAAATTTTCAGAAGAGCCTCAGTGTATGTTTATCACAGGAGGATCAGGCGTAGGAAAAACAAGTCTAATTCGACAATATTCTAGTCGTTGGCCGTCAATCGAAATGCCTGATGGTGACATCCATCCTGTCTTTAAAACATCTATACCTGCCAGCGCTACAATTAAAAGCGTAGCAACCGCAATGCTAAGTGATCTAGGTGATTTAGCAGCT
>DNSU01000166.1:0-659 GCA_003499585.1 Cyanobacteria bacterium UBA9579
CTTTAACAAGACAGCTTCTAAATCTTTAAGAAGAATCAGGCCTGTAGCTAAATTACTGCCTTAAATTAATGCCTTCATCACCTGAGTTTTAACCAAAAGCCTTTTGGAATTTAATAACTAACTTTTGCAAATCCTATAGGAGAATATGGAATATTACCTTTTTCGAGAGAAACTTTTACAAGATCTGACTCAATTTTATTATTTTTACCGCATAGCAATTCATTTAGCTTGTCAATGTTAGATTTTTCCATACATAAAATTGAAATCAATTGATTTAAATCACAATTTGAACATATTAGAAAATTAACATCAGAAATGGCAGAATTATAATAGTTAATTAACTGTATTTCCTTAAGTGATCCTTTTCTAGTATTTTCCATAGTAGTTATATTGTGACTAGAATCAATAATTTGATCATTAATGTTTTCTATATTCTTTATACAGCCGTTAACAACATTTAAAGCATTTAGAATTCCCGGGTCTACATTATTGTCCATTAGCACCCTGATTATATAGTTTTTATCAAATGAAAATTTATCGCAAACCAGAGTCTTAACTTGATTTAAGATATACTCCAAATATTGAGAATCAATGCATTTCCCAGCTACACACTTATTAAACGTTATATTCATTTTTATACTGGTATTTTGCTTAAGACA
>DNSU01000166.1:727-3917 GCA_003499585.1 Cyanobacteria bacterium UBA9579
ACTGGTATTTTGCTTAAGACATTCCTGTTGAGTAATATCAGTTACCTGGAATTTAGAATTTTTGTATCCACTTAAGTTCCCTACTCTATGTAAACACAGATTCTCAAGCTTAATAGGCATATCAATAGATACATCAAGATTTTCCAGGGATTGTAGATCCTCAGACAGACTTTTATCAATATTTACTAAAAAACTCTCAAGTATTGATTTAAATATGTTTTGTCTATAAGAAGTCTGTCTTGTATTATAAGTTGACATATTCTTGATACAGGACAATTCCTGCTCAATTGAGTTTAATTCTTTTCCTACAAAATCGTTGAATTCTGCAGTTCTTCCCTGAATATATTTATATAACAGTGCTTTTTTAAAAACATCCTTTATGCACTGCCTTGAAATAAAGGGGTTGTTA
This sequence comes from Cyanobacteria bacterium UBA9579, assembly GCA_003499585.1. Taxonomy (GTDB): domain Bacteria; phylum Cyanobacteriota; class Vampirovibrionia; order Gastranaerophilales; family UBA9579; genus UBA9579. The sequence goes on from DNSU01000166.1 coordinate 1,137, forward strand.
TTTAAATCTTTCTGAAAAACGTTGTAATCTGTTATTTTTCTTATATCAACATCATTTATCCAATATTGGCTGATATTTTCAAGAACACCTTCGTTTAATAATTCTTTAGAGTTAAGCCATTTATGAGTATGTTCATACCCTCTTTCTCTGATAGTCTGGTTATACTGCTGAAATAAACCTATTTTAGTCAATAATTCAAATAATTTTTTCTCTTTAATTACATAAATTTTCTTTTCAAATATGACAGGAGGAATCATACGATCGATCTTCTCCTGAATATGTACCGGGGAAAGCAAATAACAGTCTATGGTTGGCATCTCTACCTCATAAAACACAATATTAAAATCTACAATGAGTAAGGTTTTTTCAAATTTTAAATATATATTTGTAAACTTACACCTATTTTAAGACAATAATTTTATTTAAAATTTCACATATTTTCGGTTTTAACAGATTTTTTACTCAGATAAGAAGATATTAATATTCAAACTTCAAAATTATTTATTCATTGGTAAAGAAAAGCAGAAAGTTGTACCAATGCCAAGCTCTGTTGTATACCAAATTCTGCCATTGTGGGCTTCAACAATTTGCTTGGATAGATATAAACCCAATCCAGAGCCAACTTTTCTCTCTATTGCACGAACCATGGCATACCTTTCAAAAAGTCTTTCTCTAATATCCGGAGCAATACCTGGTCCATTATCACTTATACAGGTAGCAACAACTTCTTCTTGTCTGTAGCTTGTAATTACAATATGTCCTCCTTCCTGAATATAAGAAATTGCATTATCAAGAAGGTTATAAATAACCTTGTAAATCTCTTCAGCATCAGTAATAACTTCAGGAAGATTTTCAGGAATTTGTATATCTATTTTAACTGACTTATCCTCGGCCTGGCTCTGTAAAGAATTAACGACATTATTTATTGTTCTTGATAATTGATGTTTTGCCAAATGCAGAATCTGCCTATGCGATTCATAATTATAGCTATCAAGAAGCCTGGTCAATAAAGCGGAAATATTCTCATTACTTTTAATAGTATCTTGAATTATGTTTTTAAACCTTCCTATAAGCTCATCATCAGGCCTTGAAACAAGAAATTCCAGAGCCCTGTGCTCCCCAATAATTGGTACCTGCAAATCATGAGCCAACGTCAACATAAAAGTATTTCTAAGATTATCTATCTCAATTCTTTTAGTAACCTGCCAGATTGTATTTTCTATAGGATCAGCAATTAAATTCAATAAATCTATATCATCCTGGTGCCATCTATTTGTTTCTTTTGAACATAAAGCAATTGAGCCCCAAACATTAACAACGTGATTATACTTAACTAATGGAAAAAACAGGGCAGACTTTATCATATAATCATTAAAAAACTTCTGTAGGACAGGATTATCTTTATGATATTCTTCAGCATTATTTATTTCTATAGGCTTTAACTGTTGCCCCAATTCTACAAAAGTATCAACACAGGCTTCTGGCAATTCAGCCACTTTTAACGATGGTAATTCAGGATTTCTAAGATATTCATATTTTATAGCTAGCCTCTCATATTTATAAGCAGGCAATTTAAGGAAAATCACCCTATCAATATCATATACGTCCGATAACTTTGAAATTAAATACTGATAAATATCATCAGGACTTTCCGAAAGTTTAATATCACTTACAATTTCTCTTAAAATACGTTCTCGCTCAGCTGTCTGCTGCACACTACTGTAAAGCCTTGATTGATAAATAGCTATTCCTGTTTGATCAGCAACTGCCCTATGAAAATCAATTTCTTCTTGACTAAAAGGTTTTATTGGATGCAAATAATTCGTAACCAGAACTCCTAATACTTGATCCAAATATTGTATCGGTATTCCATAACCAGCTTCAATATTGTATTTTTCAAAGAATTCATGCGCCACTTCAGAATCTTGCAAATTATTTTCTCGCAGGAAAACATCTATATCAGCTATAAGTATATCTTTTTTTTCTTTATATATTCTTGTTTGAGACTCAAGCATTTCACTACCGAAATCCAGACCACTGATACTCTTAACGTTAGATGTTGATAAATATTCTGAATATTTATCAACAGGCTTTGGCTGGCCTGTAATTGGATCATATTCAACAATAAAAGCTCTATCAGCATTAAAATACTGACCTAGCCTTGTTACTACAATCTTTTTAATATCATTAATGTCTAAGGTTCTTCTGATTTCAAAACTAATGGCTCTTAATACTCTCTCCCTTTCAGCAGTTGCTCTCAAATCGTTATATAGTCTTGCCTGATAAATAGCTATTCCTGCTTGATCAGCAACGGTTTTGGCAAAATTTATATCTTCCTGACTAAAAGGTGCTTTATCATAAGTAAAACTTAAAATTAAAATGCCTATTCTCTCATCAATATATATTATTGGAACTGTCGCAAACACATGTGTACTTACTTCCTCAAAAAGCCCCCTATATTCTGTTAAATCATTTTCCTGAATAAATTTATCAAGATCATGAACTTCAAAGTAGCTTCTTGCATCTTTAAATACAGGAGGTTCAAACAGTTTTTGAGCAACACTTCTAATACTTCTGGCATTTGGTGACACCCATTCAGCATACTCTTCAACAGGCTGTGGCTGGCCTGTAATTGGATCATATTCAAGAATATATGATCTACTTACGTTAAAATACTTACCAATATTTTCTACCAGAGATTTTTTGATATCTTTAATATCAAGAACACTTTTCATCTCGAAACTAATGGCTCTTAACGCTCTCTCCCTTTCAGCAGTTGCT
>DNSU01000166.1:4031-9813 GCA_003499585.1 Cyanobacteria bacterium UBA9579
TTTATCATAAGTAAAACTTAAAATTAAAATACCTATTCTCTCATCAGTATATATTATCGGAACTGTCGCAAAGGAATGTGTATTTGCTTGCCTAAAAGTCTCCCTATAATCCGCTAAATCATTTTCCTGAATAAATTTATCAACATCATGAACTTCAAAGTAGCTTCTTGCATCTTTAAATACAGGCTGATCAAACAATCCCATCGAAAGATTCACACTTGTAATACTTCTAGCACCTGGCGACACCCATTCAGCGAAATCATCAACCAGCTTTGGTATTTCAGTTTTTGGGTCATATTCAACAATATATGATCTACTTGCGTTAAAATACTTACCAACATTTTCTACCAGAGTTTTTTTAATTTCTTTAATACCAAGAACACTTTTCATCTCGAAACTAATCGATCTTAATATCCGCTCTCTTTCAGCAGTGAATTTTAAATCGCTATAAACTCTTGTTTGATAAATAGCTATTCCCACCTGACTTGATAAGGTTCTTACAAATTCCAAATCATCTTCAGAGAAATAGAATTTTTTTCTGGTAAAATGAATGATTAAAATCCCTAATACTTCACTATCATATAGAATTGGAACCCCAAAGCCCGTTTTGATCTTAAATTCTTCTATATGCTTTGCCGCTGGTGTCCCCTCTAAATGATGATCCCGAATATACTTCTCAGGGTCATATAAAGCAACTTCTGCTTTTGCTTTAATATTAATATCTCTCCAGTATTTAATACCAGAATCTTGCATACTAACATCTTTAAAGCTCTTTAAATCCTGAGAAGATAAATATTCTGTAACATTATTAGGATCCACATCAGGTCCTATTTCATGAAGATCACATCTGTCTGCATCTAATGTTTGACCTATCGCATTAACAATATATTGTTTTACAGCTTCAAGATCAAAAGTTCCTCTAATAGAAATAATAATGTCTCTTAAAAGTTTTTCACGATTAACCTTTTCTTGAAGATTAGAGTAGAGTTTTATCTCTCTTATTGAAATAAAAAGATAATCAGCAATTAAATGCAACAGCTCTATTTCACTCTCACTCCATCTTTTATATTTATGCGTACTAGTAAGTATAATAATTCCTAATTTATTTTCACCATTACTTATAGGTAGAGCTATTATAGATTTAACTCCTATTTGTTTTTGCCTCTCAACAAAATAATCAGGCAAATCCGATTCTTCTATATTTTCATATACAATATCTCTCTCCTCATCAAATAAACGTGTTGCATAATATTCTGTAATTTTAGATAAATAAGGCATTTCTTTCTCTTCAGGAATGTCGGGTTGCGATTTATATTCACTTAATAATTCACTTTGTGAATAATCTTCAGCCACCGGATAACTTCTAATTGTGATTCTATCAACCTGAAATATATCTAATGCCTCTTTACAGATAACGCCCAATAACTTATTCAAATCACGGGTTCTTATCAGTTCTTTTGTAAAAACATCAGTAATATCTTCTTTTTTAGTTTTAATCTGTAAACCTGTATATAACTGTGCCTTCTCTACTGCAGCATACACTGCACTGGTTATTGTTTTTGCTAAGGCTATTTCTTCTTCCTTCCATATCCTAGAATACCTGGTCTGTGTCAGATCAATAAACCCCCAGTAATCCTGTTCCTTATAAAGAGGAAGAAGCATTAAAGCTTTCGCTTCAAATCTCTTCATATCCTCTTTTACAAATGAAGGTAAGTCTGCTTCATCACGGTTATTTATTACAATTTCATTATTTTCTTTTAATTGAAGATAAAAATATTCTTTTGTATCTTTCGTTACAGAAGTTCCATGCATCTCAGGAATATCATTCGAAGATCTGCATTCTGTTGCAATTATAACTCTTTCCTCTAATTCAGGCTTGTACTGAACAATTACTACCCTATCAAGATTGAATAACTCAAGAATTTCCCTACATAACAACTCTGGAATTTTATCAACATCCTGAGTTTTTCTAATTATATCAAATATTTTACTCAGTTGATTTTCTCTATATATCCTGGTATCTATTTCTTGAAACAATTTCTGTTTATACAGCTCATTAGATAAAACTTTTGCCAAAGAATTAATTAAATTTACCTCTGATTCTGTCCATTCTCTGGTGGAATTAATCTGGGTTATTTTTAATATACCGAAAAAATCTCTTTCATATTCTAATACCACTGAGATATGGGATCTGGTATTAGATAGATTATAAAACTTTTCTATATCTGCTGAAAAAACTGCTTTTTGAGAATCATTTATTACTAAAATCTTTTTATCCTTTATAAAACCAAGAAAAGATTCAAAATAAGGCTCAATATCCTTACTTATACTTACGACAGGAATTGTGCTATTTCTAAGATATTCTATTACAGAGCATCGACCTGTTAGGCCTTCCTCAATTCTATTCCCATCTGAAAGGACTATTGAGGATCTATCTACTGAGAAATATTCTCCTATTTTATTAACTGACTTTTGTAAAGCTTCAGTGAATTTAAAATGACTAAATAAATCAATAATATCCCTATGTAACCTTTCAATAGCTAAATTCTTTTCATATTCCTGCCCCACGTTATTATATGAATCAACTACAATGTTAATTTTTGCCGTTATCTCGCCTATTTCATCACTGGACACTACTGGTATTAGCTCCAGATCATTACCTTTAGATTCTGTATCTTTATATATAAGCCTGGAAAATAAATTATCAACTCCTGTATGTAAATTACTAATAGGCAGTGATATCTTTTGAGATAACCTGTATCCTCCCAAGAAAACCAGAATTAAGTATAATAACAGCATATATATGGTTATTCTGGTAAACTCAGGTATATAAAGATAACTGGTTGTAAAAATCCAGATCAAACTTACACCAACATAGAAAACAGAGTAATAAATTGCATTTTTAGATCTAAAGACATAGTTATAAGTAGTTTTATTCTCAAAAATACTTTTATTAAGACCAAGCAGAATAAAGAAAAATCCAATATTCCTAATAAGATGATAAATAATGTCTTCTGCAGGTGTAACTGTCTCTGTATAAAGATTGAGGTGATTAACCCCGGTTATTATCAGTCCTAGCAAGAAAAGGTGAATATTTCTTCTTGCAGTAAACAAAAATTTATCTATATATATAAATGTAGAAAGAATATACAGAGATAAGACAATCAATAACATTGAATTTTTAAGTATTATCTCACTTTCAGGCTGAATAATAAAAGGAGATATAAATCGATTATTTACTTCCAGCAATATCGCAAGGGCAACTATTACAATCAAAACAGCGCTATAAAGCTTAAATTTAAATTCTCCCATAGATATCGAGTTTACCGGTTTAACAAACGGGGCAACAAAGATAGCAATAATTGCAAACCATCGATGAAACAGAAAATAAATCTGTTCATTTAAGTTGTAAGCAGTAATCTTATCAAAAGGAGGTATCTCACTTGTGAGTAAATGATAAATAGTAAATAACCCTGTCACCAAAAAGCCGGTACCAATAACTATAAAACGTCTGTCATTAGTCTTCGAGCCAAACAAATTAGCTTTAAAAAAAACTAAAAAAGCAATTATCGCACTAAGCAACTCTATAGAAATATGACTATACCGATCAAAAACTACTTGCATTTCTGAAAATATATTATCTATTCCTGCCGTAAACAACAGGAGTCCAAGAGTGATTAATAAATATATAACTATAAATATTCTCATAGATGTTTATTAAATTTCCTGAAAGCAAAAGATAAATTAATCAGCAGCATTTTCATAAGTATAAGTTTATAAATATAAGATTTTATTCGACTCTTAGCTAATTAAATCAGCTAATTTAATAAGAAGACTTGTATAAAAAACTAAATTATTGCGCACTAATATCCTTAAAAATTCTTATACTTGACGATGAACAGAATTTTTACTATGCCTGAATGATAGTTATGGTAAATGCACTAAAGTAAAATAATGTTTATTATGCTAAGTTCAAAATATAGCTACATAAAAAATGAGACAACAGTAAATGCTATTCTGGCTGGAGTAGATCAATATGATAGAAAATCAAACAATAGAGCAGGAAATTCGACTTACCATCCCTCAAAGAATCTTTAAAAAGAAAAATCCTGATGAATTAGTTGATGGAGCCAATAAAACCAGCTTTAAAAAAACACTTTCAGCTTTTGATTTAATAATTCTTGGAATTGGCGCAGTTATTGGAGCAGGAATATTTACCCTGTCCGGTACAGCTGCTGCAGGAAGCGCAGGACACGTTGGAGCAGGCCCGGGTTTAATTCTTTCTTTTATTTTTGCAGGTTTTGCCTGTGCTCTTGCCGGATTGTGCTATGCAGAATTTGCAGCGATGATTCCTGTCTCAGGAAGCGCATATACATATACTCATGCCACATTAGGAGAAATTGCTGCCTGGTTAATAGGTTGGGCGCTAATGCTTGAATATGCTATTGGAAATATAACAGTTGCCACTGGATGGTCAGGATATTTAATGCAATTTCTTGGCGGTTTTAAAGGCATTTTACCTGATTGGCTTACAAATCCTCCATACTGGTTAATTTATGACTATAATACTGCTTTATTAAAATATAAAGAGCTTGGAATTGCAGATCCAGCTTCACAAATTCCTCATCTTGGCCCAATTCCATTCTCTGTCAATCTTCCTGCAATTCTTATCATTGGACTTATAACTGCATTTTTATATAGAGGGATAAGAGAAAGCACCAAAATAGCATCTATAATGGTAGCTATCAAATTAACTGTTATCCTCTTATTTGTCGCGGTTGGCGCTTTTTATGTAAAACCTGAGAACTGGACTCCGTTTTTACCAAATGGATTTGATGGAGTATTCACGGGCGCGTTTCTTGTATTTTTTGCATTTATCGGATTTGATGCTATATCAACAGCAGCTGAAGAAACAAAAGACCCTCAAAAGAATATTCCTATAGGAATTATTGCCTCTTTAGGAATTTGTACGATATTATATGTAGCAGTTGCAGCCGTGTTAACAGGAATGGTTCCCTGGAATACAATAGACACCCATGCCCCAGTAGCTGCAGCAATGAACTCTGTAGGAATTAACTGGGCAGCAGGGCTTATTTCTATCGGAGCTGTAACAGGTTTAACATCTGTTTTACTCGTACTGCAGCTAGGTACAACCAGAATTCTTTTTGCGATGTCCAGAGATAGACTTTTACCATCTCTATTTTCCAAAATCCATTCCAGATATAAAACCCCGCATATTATTACAGTAATTGCAGGTGTCCTTATTGCGCTTGGGACCCTGTTCTTTGACATAAACGAAGCTGCAGAACTTTGCAATATTGGGACTTTATCAGTATTTATGATAGTTTGTCTTGGTGTAATAATATTAAGATTTACTGACCCTAGCAGAAAAAGACAATTTAAAGTCCCAACATTACCTGTTTCTCTAACATTTTCATTCTTAGGGATTATTATCGGAACAATTGCTGCTGGTATTTTTGGCTTAGTGATGTCTAAATCAATTATATATGGCGCACTCTTTGGTGTTGCAGCCGGATTTTTAGGGAAAGTTTGGAAAATTAAAATATTTAATAAATTTGCAGAATTGGCTATTCCTATTTTTGGAATAATAACCTGTTTTGGTTTAATAAAATTAGGTGTTCCTGATAAAACACTGATAATGTTCACTTGCTGGTTAACAATAGGAATTATATTCTATTTTGTATACGGTTTTAGAAAGTCTCATCAGTAATTTAAGATTCAATAAAAAGCAAAAAGAGCGTCTCTATTTTAATTAAGAGAT
>DNSU01000166.1:9874-12560 GCA_003499585.1 Cyanobacteria bacterium UBA9579
GTTTAATTAAGAGATGCTCTTTTTGCTATAAGTGTTATATTCATTGATAAATCTCATATCAAAAATGAAGAACTGACATGTTTATTGAGCTCAATCCCCAATTAAATTATTAAAAAGTAAATAAATGTTAAATTATTCCAAATAAAACACTAAAAATTAGCATTTAAATATTTGTTAATTTTTTAATTTATTAGCAAGTCGGACATAAGTATATTCAAACTGGTTGTAGTATAGTTATTTTGATTTTTAATATAAAAATTTTTGAATATAGGTAGTAAGCATATTGGAGATAGAATTGATGGCAGAGTTACAATCTAATCCCATTTCTGTGAATCAGGGGAGTGTATCAAAAGAAAATTTAAAAGTATCATTAGCCCGAATGATGATGACTAAAAAGAGTCCTGAGCAATTAATTGAAGGAACAAAGAAGCACGGCCTCAAAAAAACACTTTCTACAATGGACTTAACAATGTTAGGTATAGGCGCAATTATTGGGGCAGGAATATTTACCATTGCAGGTGTTGCTGCTGTTGGCACAGCTATTACACCCGGAGCAGGTCCTGGTTTGATCTTGTCATTTGTTATTGCAGGTATTGCTTGTGCTCTTGCAGCTTTATCATATGCTGAATTTGCAGCAATGATCCCGGTTGCAGGAAGCGTTTATACATATACTTTTGCCACACTTGGAGAAGTATTTGCCTGGACTGTAGGCTGGGTATTAGCTATAGGTTATACAATAAGCTGTATTGCTGTAGCTCATGGCTGGTCAGGCTATTTAATGAAGTTTATAAAAGATATTACATTACTCCCAACCTGGCTGACCCATCCTCCGGTATGGCTCGTAAATGATTATTTTTCAGCAGCTAAAATACTTAGTGATCAAGGCATAAATGCTGCAGCAGCTATCCCGCATATAGGCCCGATACCTATTTGTCTTGACTTACCAGCATTTGCTATTATTGCAGCAGTAACAGCGATATTAATTAAAGGGACTAAAGAAAGCACTAAAGCAGCTACAATAATGGTATTTTTAAAAGTTGGCGTAATACTTTTATTCGTTGGACTAGGTGCGTTTTATGTAAAACCTGCTAACTGGACACCATTTTTACCAAACGGTTTTGAAGGAGTCCTCGCTGGCACCATAACAGTTTTCTTTGCTTACATTGGATTCGATGCAATTTCAACAGCGGCAGAAGAAGCCAAAACCCCGGACACAAGTTTACCAATCGCCACAATAGCATCATTAGCAGTTTGCACATTAGTATATATAACAGTTGTAGCAGTATTAACAGGTATGGTTCCTATTAGCCAGATTGATATTAAAGCACCAATAGCAGCAGCAATGTCATCAGTCGGAATGAACTGGATAGCAGGATTTATCTCAATAGGAGCAATAGCCGGTTTAACCTCTGTTTTACTTGTAATGCAATTAGGTACAAGCCGTATCCTGTTTGCTATGTCCAGAGATAAGCTAATACCAAAAAAACTTGCCAAGATACATCCTGAATTTGGAACACCATATTTAATCACATTAGTATTAGGCGGCATTTGTATGGTTGGCAGCTTATTTATCGATATAGCACAAGCAGCACAGCTTTGCAGCATGAGTATCTTAACAGCCTTCATACTGATCAGCTTTGAGGTACTGGTTTTAAGAGTCAAAAGACCTGATTTAAGAAGACCATTTAAAGTTCCGTTTGCTGCAATAACCTGCCCACTAGCTATGCTGGCATGTGCAGCCCTGATTTGGACTACTCCAATCCAAACAAAAATTATGTATCTTGTATGTCTTGCAGTAGGATTAGTAATATACTTCAGCTACGCAAAAGTTAGAAAGGCTGAACTCGAAAATGAAATGATACAAGCTCATAAATTTAGCGTTAACGAACTTCTTAGATCTAAAAAAGCAGATGTAGAAGAAGAGACACAAGTTAGAATATAAGAACAGCCTATAACCAATTAAAAAAAGAGATCCGCTTTTATAGCAGATCTCTTTTTAGCCATAGGTCTTATCCAAATATTCAATAATCTTTTCTGATTCGTACATATAAACTTCTTTATCCTGATCTACCAGAAATGGCACTTGATCTTTCCCCCCTAAAGTAATTAATATTCCTCTTTTTCTAGTTCCTGTTTGAACATTTCTGTAAATATAATCAAGATTAAGCTCTGTTAACTTTTCTCTAACCTTTTTACAATAAGGACATTGTTCAAATTGGTATACTTCTAACATCTAGCCTCCTTATTTCAAAGCTGTTTTGCATAGCCAAGTTACATAAAACACATAATTATAGATTATTCTAACTTATTAATCGGAATATCTCATTAGCACTTTTGAAATATTTTAGAATAAAAGCTATGTATCAACTTTAACAATTACATTAAAAGTAGTTTTATTTCTTACTAGCCAACTAGTTATTTCCCCTTTTAACCTTGATTCTAATAATTCATATTTATTTTAAAACACTCAAGCCTTTTGCTATAGTTACTTAAAAAGACAGCAAACCCAGAAACTACCAGCTAATAAGCACTTTACAGCGAGCCATCCATGTAAACTTTTTGTAATAAATTGTAAGTTTGACGTTTAAAAAATTATAAATGTGGAAAGTATATCATATGACTGGCGAGCAATCTTCCTTCAACATTCTCTCTCTAATTCCTCTCTCTAATATGTGGTAGACTTATC
>DNSU01000166.1:12652-15517 GCA_003499585.1 Cyanobacteria bacterium UBA9579
CGGTTTTTTATTTGGTGACATATTTGTTGCAAAAAGTCTCTCTCTGGCTTTAATATAAAGACAGCATAAAAATCAAAAAAACTGGTAAACATGAAAAAGAATATAGCAACAGGGAAACTTGGCGAAGATATAGCAACAGAATACCTCACAAAAAGAGGTTTTAAAATTCTGGAGAAAAACTGGCGTTATTCCAGATATGGAGAAATAGACATAATTGCTGTCGATCAAAAAACCTTAGTCTTTATCGAAGTAAAAACAAGAAGTACAATTAATTATGGACACCCCTCAGAAGCAATCAATAAGAATAAGCTAGATAAAATAAGAACTCTTGCAGGAATTTATTTAAATGAACATACTAAATTAAAATTTAGTCAATACAGATTTGATGCAGTAGGAATTATACTTAATAAGGAACCTGAAATTACTTATTATAAAGATATTTATCAATTCTAGTAGTGTCCTAATCGTTAACATAATTTAGGTGATATGACAACAAGCTTGCAAGTTGTATAAATGTGTCCCTACTTGGTATCACCCCAATTTTAAGGTCTTCTATGCCAGAAAAATGGTTTCAAAAATTATTTTATAAAGAAACCGTCCTTGCTATAAAATCAAGCCTGGACTTTTTTTCTTATGAAAGTTTCAAAAGCGATCTGGTCTTGCTACTTCCACAAGAATCCAAAAAATCCAGAATAAGAATAGCTAATAATATACTGCACAGATTCTTCCCTGATAAAAAAATATATGACTTCTTGCCACAGGTCTGGGAAGTTTATCAGGATGAAGAATTGCTAAGAGAGATAATTCGTTATGACTTATTGAAACAAGAACCTGTATTAACAGACTTTGTCATCAATCATATTCTAACCAGACCAGCTGGAGAAAGACTGCCTTCTCAAATATTCAATGAATACATTAAAGAAACATACGGAAAAAAGACAGAAAATCTTTCCTGGTGGCTTCAAGGTGCACTCAGAGATTTAGGTTATATAAGCAAAGCTGATCTCCACTGGCAAATAAATGAGCTCAGAATCCCGGAAACGGCTTTTCTAGTTTTATTACACAGAATATTTGCCCCATATCCAACCAGAATAGATATAAATACCATTTTAGAGGATAACTTCTGGAAGATACTCGGTATTAGAAACTCTAGCACCATAACAAACTTGCTATATAAAGCACATTTATTGAATTTGCTTGAATATAAAGAGGATATTGTTGAAACACAATATCCTCTGGAAAGCATCTTTTTATCAATTAAAAATAACTTTAATGCTATATAAGTGTATTAAACAACATAATTTACTGCAACCATCCATTATTGCCTATTAAAGCTGCTGATATCGGAACAGGTTGAACTATTAGCTCCTTAGCCTTCTGGGCAATTTCGATAGAAATCGCTGATTTCATGCTTAAATGTATAGTCTTAAAGTTAACCCTGCTTTTACCATCCTGATTATTTTTAAGAGTAGAATCTTTAATCAGTGATTCTAACTGACCAATTGAATATTGAAGATCAATAACGCCATCTGCTTCAAAATCAACAGAACCAGCAAAATTATACTTTTTATCTAGATGAACTTCAGGAGCAACTCTAATATCAGCTAATTCACCTGCTTTATTCAGGTTTTCGCCGGCTGCTCCAACATAAATAAGCCATTTATCGAACTGAGCTATAGCCTTTGCAATTGACGTAGAAACCTCAAAATTAGTGGCTGCATCTTTATATAAAGCACCATGAGGTCTTATATGCTCAATAACAAGATTATACGCTTTAGCCATAGAGCTTAATGCTCCAATCTGATATAGTACTGTAGCCTGCAACTCTTCATCGCTAAGCTTCATACTGCGATATCCAAATCCCTGTATGTCGGGATAACCAATATGAGCACCTATCGCCAAATTATGCTCTTTTGCTATTTTTAAAGCACTCATAATAGTAGTCGGATCACCGGCATGACAACCACAGGAAATATTCACAGAACTGACATAAGGTAACAGACTAAACTCTAAATCATTTCTATAAACGCCAAAGCTCTGCCCAATGTCACAGTTTAAATCAATACATAACTGTTTTACCTGATTTTGCTCTTTTTTAATACTTGATAATGGAATCATTCGCTACTCACTTCTTTTTCTCAACCACTTAATATTATATCTCATCAAAACAAAGAATCCATACCAGATCAATAGAAAAACTACATAGATACTTATATAATTAACATTTAGATTAATAATTATAAAATTTTCTAAACTAATCCTGAGTTATAACCATGATAATAGATATTTTCGAAATAATAATTACTATGATATGGCTTATGCTTCCTGCATATTTAGCTAATCCTGCAGCGGCTGTTAGTGCTAAAGTAGGACCACCGGGAAAGCCTATAGATTTAGAAAAATGCTATAAAGGCCACAGAATACTGGGAGACGGTAAAACATACAAAGGATTTTTTACCGGAGTGATATTTGGAATACTAGTTGCAATTTGTGAAAACTTAATAAATGAATACTGGCTTGCAATGTCCATGCCTTATTTCAGCATAGCAGCAATAATTGCTTTACCATTTGGATCAATGTTTGGAGATGCATTAGCAAGCTTTTTCAAAAGACAAATTGGTTTTCAAAGAGGGCAAGCATTCCCGCTTGTTGATCAATTGGATTTTGTAATTGGAGCATGGTTAATCACACTAATTTTTGCTACAACGTGGTTTTTGACAAATTTCACAGTAGAAATTATCTTTGCAGCACTAATACTAACCCCGATCTTTCACTTAATTGTCAATATAATTGGATATAAAATAGGTGTATCCAGAGAGCCCTGGTAATTTGTAAGTATTTTATGGCCGTCCTAATTAAAAAAAA
>DNSU01000166.1:15587-17340 GCA_003499585.1 Cyanobacteria bacterium UBA9579
AAAAAGGCGGTATTAAATCCCGCCTTACCCTCATTCGCTGTCAATACTTTTTAGTGAGGCTGATTCCAGAAAGCATCCCTAATCACTCTTGCTTTTTCTGTTTCAGATGAAATTGAAACATTACAAGGTGTGAAGATGAAAACGCCTTCTCCGATTCTTTGCTGATGCCCATCAACTGCATGTGTAGCACCTGATAAGAAATCAACTATTCTTTGTGACTGCTCAGCATCTAATAAATGTAAATTTAAGATAACTGATTTTTTCTCTCTTAAATTATTAACAATTTCAAGAGACTCTTCAAAAGATCTTGGCTCAATAACCATTACTTCATAAGCATTAGCGCTTGGATGAGCCAATACTTTTAAGTTTGACTTCTTGCGTGAATTTGCAAGTTCTGAAACATCTGTATATTCACTTTCAGTCGCGTAGAAATCCTCTTCAAATTCTTCTACATCTTCAAATTCTGGTCCAAAACCAACGAAACTTTTAATTTTGTTTACTAAACCTGACAATTCTACTCCTCCCCAATAACTACTATAACTAGATTATTATTAACTTACCTAAATAAAATCTGACCCAGTCTTAACATTGTTGCACCTTCTTGAGCTGCTATCTTGTAATCGTTACTCATACCCATTGATAATTCCGGCAAACTGCAACTATATTTTTCTTCCAGATAGTCTCTTAGTTTTCTTAGATTTCCAAATACTGTATGCAGCGTTTTTTGATCTAAGGTATAGGGTGCTATGGTCATTAGTCCTACTACACTAATTGCATCGAGTTTAAATATTTCCGGGAATACCTCCTTAACTGCATTGACATCGAATCCGTATTTTGTTTCCTCTTGCGCTATATTGACTTGAATCAATATATTTTGTTTTATGTTTTGCGACTTCGCACTTTCCGAGACAGCTTTTGCTAATTTTTCTGAATCAATCGAATGAATATAATTAAATTTACCAACTACATTTTTAACTTTGTTTGTTTGTAAATGACCTATAAAGTGCCAGGTAATATCCTTTTCTATACTTGCAGGCAACTCAAGTCTTTTGTTTAACGCATCCTGAACTTTATTCTCTCCAATATCCTTAATTCTAGCTTCATAAAGTTCAATTATTTCATTTGCACTAACATACTTTGTAACAGCGATTATTCTAACTTTTTGCGTATTGATTTCATGTCTTATAACTTGCAGATTTTCTGGAATTTTACTCATGTCTATCCGATAAACCCCTTATATATCTTTACCCTTCCCCCTTTCACTTCAGCCTATTTACTGTTATATGTTCAATTGCCAAACAATTTAATTTCAAGATTTATTATAGATGAAGTTTTAGAATAATACAAATATTTGTATAGTATATGATTTAGTTGAGTATATCTTTTACTTCTAAAAATAGCCAAAACCCATGAATTAAAGGTGATTTACATAATCCTCAGTCATAATAATTCCACTTACTTACTTCTTAAAATTTCTTATCATTTCATCTGGCAAAAACTAAATGAACAGTCAGCTAAAGCCTATATGTAAAGTAAAACTAACAATAAAAATAAAATATAAACAAAAAATATAAATTTCTTAACATTTTATACTTCAGTATGAGAAACTTCTAACTTTATCAGAATTAACTGTCAGGTTAATAAGTTTTAATATAACAATTATAAGTTTGCTAGTGTCAGTTAATCGCTAGTAAAACATGGATGTAGAAATACAGATAAGGAGAATCTGCAAAATGGGTATTGTAGTAAACAC
>DNSU01000101.1 GCA_003499585.1 Cyanobacteria bacterium UBA9579
TTTCGCCCATCAAAATATCGAATAACCTGTCACAAAGAATAGCATCCTCAACAGTAACTTGTAAAAGAGTTCTATTTTCCGGACACATTGTTGTATCCCATAGTTGCTCAGGCATCATTTCCCCAAGACCTTTAAATCTTTGGACGGTAAGACCTTTTTTACCTCTTTCTTCAACTACTCTTCTTAACTCATCAAAGGAAGAAATATTTAGCTCAGTTTTATCATCCATTACAAGATTTAAATTCTTTTCTTCTTCAAGAAGGAAAGATCGAATTACAGGGTATGATTCTTTAATTCTATTATACTCAATACTGTTTATAAGTAATGAAGTAATATTTCCAGGTTCTTCAAAATTAGGAGAATCTATACATATACTATTTTTACTTGTTTCCTCGTCAACTTTTACACTGACTTTGTAATCTAATTTGGCTACATTATAATTTGATTCGTGATCACGGAAATAATGATCAAGATAAGCCGTAATCTTTTCAAGCTTCTCAGGTGATTCAAAGTCCGCTACTGTAACGCCTGAACCAATTAATCCTCTTATTACAATTTCAGGGGTTCCATTAATAACCGGGTTTTTGAATGAATTGTAATAACTGGCCATATTAGAAAGCAGTTTAGCAAGATCATCACCCTGACAGGATTTATTTTTATTTGAATCAAACAGGATTAAACCCGATATTCCACGCTCTCTTAAAACTTTATCCAAAGCTCTGTCATCATATAAATATTGGGATTGCTTACCAAAACTAATCTTATAAAGAGGTGGCTGGGCAATATAAATGTACCCATTTTCAACCAATGGTCTTGCATATCTAAAGAAGAAAGTCAGAAGCAATGTTCTGATGTGTGCTCCGTCAACATCAGCATCTGTCATAATGATGATTTTATGATAACGGAGTTTTTCCATATCAAATTCTTCTTCATTCTTGCTGATACTCATTCCGAGTGCCTGAATTAAAGATTGAATTTCATTATTATTATAAATTTTATCTATTCTTGCTCTTTCTACATTGAGAATTTTACCTCTTAGGGGAAGAATAGCTTGAAACATCCTGTTTCTACCCTGTTTAGCACTTCCACCAGCAGAATCACCCTCAACTATATATATTTCGCATTTATCAGCTTCTCTGCAGCTACAGTCAGCAAGTTTACCAGGTAATGTGGAATTTTCGAGAACGCTTTTTCTTCTTGTAAGCTCTCTGGCTTTTCTTGCAGCTTCTCTTGCTCGTGAAGCCTGAACAGCTTTTTCTATAATAGCTCTTCCGTTCTTTGGATTGAATTCAAACCATTCTTGAAATTTTTCCACAACAACGCTTTGAACTATACTTTGAACTTCACTATTACCAAGTTTTTCTTTTGTCTGTCCTTCAAATTGAGGGTCAGGGACTTTAACGCTAACTATAGCCGTTAAACCTTCTCTTACATCATCTCCGCTTAAATTATCTTCATTTTCCTTAATTATGTTATTTTTTCTTGCATAATCATTTATAGATCTTGTAAGAGCATTTCTAAGCCCGGTAAGGTGGGTTCCACCATGATGTGTATGAATGTTATTAGCAAAACTCAAAATTGTTTCACTATAAGCATCTGTATATTGAATAGCTACTTCAACACAAACATTAGCTTCTGTTTTTTCCATATATATTTCCGGGTGAATAGTTACTCTGTTTTTATTTAAATATTCAACGTAACTAGCTATTCCTCCTTCAAAGTGGAATACTTCTTCTGCTTCAGTTTCTTCATCAATGAATACGATCCTTAAGCCTTTATTTAAGAATGCCATTTCTCTCAAACGACTTGATATTGTATCTCTATCAATCTGAGTTGTTTCTTTAAAAATTTCAGGATCAGGCCAAAATCTTGTTTTTGTGCCTTTTTTATCTGTTTCTCTCACCTTTTCAACAGGAGTATTAGGCTCTCCTCTTAAATATGTTTGCTTATGAACCCAGCCTTGTCTGAAAACTTCAACGATCATTTTTTCAGAAAGCGCATTTACAACTGATGCACCAACGCCGTGAAGTCCGCCGGAAACTTTATAGCCGCCATCACCAAATTTTCCGCCAGCATGCAATACTGTATGAACAATTTCAAGAGCAGATTTTCCGGAATCAGGTTTTATGTCTACTGGAATACCCCTGCCATTATCTTCTACAGTTACGCTTTCGTCTATATGTACAGTTACTCTGATCTCTGTACAATAACCGGCAAGTGCTTCGTCAACAGAATTGTCAACAACTTCGTAAATTAAATGATGTAACCCTCTTTGACTTGTTGATCCGATATACATGCCGGGTCTTAATCTAACTGCTTCTAAACCCTCTAATACACGTATATTACTGGCATCATAAGTCTGAGATGTGTTGTCAATCATTGTCTATAGCCTCTGTTTTCTTTAATTACCCATTAATGGTTTGTAAAAAAATCTATTACCCTACACTTAATTTTAACATACATCAACATTTTGGACTAATATAACCTAAAATTATACTCAGCTAAAAAATAGAATAAAACACAGTGTTTATCTAGAAAATATGCACCTGTTAATTAATTTACAATTAGTATATAACGAAAAAAGGCCGATTACAACCATATATTGCAGTTAATATAAATTATTACAATATTACAATCTATAATATTTAATAAACAAAGATGTTTATAATTTTTAATAGTGCTAAAACTTTAACTGGTAAGTTTAAATTTGGCTTGCCCGTTTCAATGCATTAGTCATTAACCTAAGTTAGGTAATTACTGAATCTTTTTATCCAGGAAGCTCTTGGGGATACAAGATTAAAGGAAGGTAATATAAAAGCTGTCTTATATTTATCATCAACTCTGTTTAACTGGTTTAACAGCCTGATTGCTTTTTGCTGGTATTTCAGATTTTTTAATTCTTCCTTGTGTGCTTTAACATCTTCTTTTAATTGAGCATATTTTTCCTTACATTCCTGCGACCACTCCTCATAAGCACATCCGGGAGCAAAAACAAGATACGGAGAGTCAGGAAATTCTCTGCATAAACCTGGCCTGTCTTCATAAATCATGCACTTACCATCATTGCCAATAAATCTGCAATGGTAAAAGACAAAATTATCAAGATTAACCTTGTCACATTTTTGCTTTTCAATTACTTCCAGATTTTTCTCGAAAAGTTCTTTATTTAATTCTTTCACTTCTTCAATATTTAAATACGGTATAAATATAGATAAATAGTCTCTTGCAAACCCGTCATTTTCTGCCGCTCTTTTTAATAAAACCGTCCCTGGAGTAGAAGGAGAAGAAAATCTGCAACAATTACCTGTCATTTTACATTCTGGAAAGGGGACATTTAATAATACTGACCATTTATTCATAAAAATCTCTAATATCTGTTATACTGCTGTATTTTCGTACTGCTAATAGGAATATAGTTCGGAATTATTACTACTTTTTTACCTCCCGGTAACTCAAATTCCATCCCAAAGAAGATGGTTCTGTAATAATAAGATAACTGGGTAATAACACCTCTTGTCACCGGATTTCTATAATCGACAACAAATCTGACTAACGGACCACCATCCGGAGCAGTGCCAGCTTTGTATTCATAAGCAGCATAAGGTTCTTCCGCAGCATTATCTAATATGGTCTTAGTAAATGTTATACTGCCGACTCCCAGAGTCCCCACTCTGGATTTGACAAAGTCAGCTGCTTTATCAGCAACGGTATTAGCCCCTCCTGAAGTAGGGACATATTCATTAGTCGCAATAACTGCTGATTCAAGGGCTATTTGCTGAACGGCATGAGTTGTTCTCCAAAATAAAGCATATTCTATAATTCCAAATATCAAAACTATAAAAATAGGTATTATCATTACAAATTCTATTAAACTTTGCCCTTTTCTTTTCATTTTTTCTCTTGCCTTCTCATAAACCTGTATATTCATGTTATCAGATTTTAAACTAACTGCAATTTAGTAGAAAACCTTATTTTGCCAGTAATATTTAGATAGTTAATCTAAATAAACCTCTAAACCATCCCCATAGTGTTTTAGAATTTGGCATTGGCGCCATATCATAGTATTTATAGTAGCCACTAATAATATTCCTTGGAATATTATTGCCATCTCTAAGTAAAAAACCGATCATTTCAAGATATTCATCCTGCTCTGTGGCATATTCCTGATTTGCTCTATAATCTTCATCTGCTTCATAATGGACTAATGCATGCCAGGCGCATTCAATAGATAGATCACTAATATCCGGAGGAAAAAGTTTAATTGCTTCTCTTACACACAGTGTTTTAGTCAGAACCTTAAAAATTAATTCTGATACCAGTTTTCTTGCCTTAATAACAGACAAATCTTTTTCATTTTTTTCCATACTGTATTCTATTCCAGATGCATAATTATTTTGGAGTTTAAGTTTTCAAGTATTATTACTTAGAAGCTGTCTTGTTAAA
>DNSU01000125.1 GCA_003499585.1 Cyanobacteria bacterium UBA9579
GATGACTTAAAAGAGTGACTGTGTCACCAACTTTAACAAGACAGCTTCTAAGAATTTAAGATTAGTGATTATTTAGTTACAGAAAAGTTAGATCAGAATATTCTGACCTAACTTTTCTTATATATTTGTCTCTTAATAGAATGGTTTCGGCGATCTATATTGGAATCTGAACTTAATTAATATTGTCTTCTCTTAAAGTCTGGTCTTCCTCCTCTTCCTGATTCTTCTTTTTCTTTTGCATAATCAACTTTAAGAACTTTGCCGTCAAACTCTGCTCCGTTTAGATTTTCCATAACTGATTCAGCCTGTTCTTTTGTGGCCATCTCAACAAACCCAAATCCCTTTGATCGGCCAGTATCTCTGTCTTTGATTATCTGTAAGGATTTTACTTCTCCATATTCTTTTAACAGCTCCATTAAGTCTTCTTCTGATGTTTTAAAATTCAAGTTGCCAATAAATAATTTCATTTTCTCCTCGATTCCCTTATCTTCTGGTATTTACAAGAACTTACCTGAAACTTTAATTATATATTCATGACTGAAAAATAAATCCGCCAGTAGCTAGAATAAAGAGCTACCTAACTATCTAAAAAATTAAATTTTGGCACTTAAGAAAACCTCTTTTTAAGAACAGTATATATTGGGAATGTTTTTTTCTATATACTCCCCTATTCTTAATAGATTAAAAGCAGAGGAGTATATATGGCTAATTTTGATGAACTTAATAATCAACAAAATAAACAGGAATACTTAAAAGATATAATTATCCATACCCTGACAAGTGATAGTTTGGATGAAGCTATCAGAAACATAACTATGGAACTTGGCAAACTTTTTAATGCTGACAGGGTTCATTTCAGGTTTTTTGATGAATCTCTGCAATCTTTTTCGGAAGCTATTGAGGAATACAGAAAAAATGAAAATATACCTTCAGTAAAAGGAAAAATGATTTACCCAAAAGAATTCGATATTTTTTTAAAAGATAAATTAACAGCACAAGATCATATTTTTATAATTGACGATATAAACGCGCCTGAATACTCTGAATCATTTAAACAATTGTTTAAAAACCTTGATATAAACAATGAAATAATATTTCCTATTTTTTATTTAAATAAACTCGAATCAGCATTTTTTATTACCAATACTGAATCACCAGAGCTTTTATCAAGGCAAAACCTTGATTTTCTATTACCCGTAGCAAAACAACTTTCTATAGGTACTCATTTGTTTGAGCTAAATGAAAGGTTAAATAAAACTGCTGGTTACGAAAAAATAATTAGAGAAGCAGTAATAGAAGTTCGAGCGTATGATAATCCTGAAAAGGTATTTGAGTATTTGGTAAACAGACTGGCAGACTTATATAGTGTAAATAGGGTTTCCCATTTGCATCTTGACCCGTATAGAAATCTTACAGTTCTATATGAAGCATTAAGAGACAATATTAGAGAACTTAAGGGAGAAACAATTTTTACAGCTAAGTCTTTTAAAGAAATTGCAGGTCATATAGAAGAATCAATCATAGTCATTAACGATATTAATCAAATAAAAAATACAGAAATAAGAGATTGCTTAGATAAAGATGACATAAAGGCCTTTATGCTATATCCTTTCGAAGTATTTACTCCATTAATGGGAGTAAAAAAAATAGAGGACAGAATTTTGGTCTGTTCTAATGTTCCAAGAAAATGGTCAGCTCAGGATATAGAAGCTTTAAAATTAATTATTGGAACTATTATGATTATTTATGTTGATATCAGGAATAGAAATGAAATTAGAGAAATTGAAGAGACTTTTATAGCATCGCTTGTCCATGATTTGAAAAGTCCTCTTTATGGAGAACAAAAAGCTCTTGAATTCATAATGTCAAGAAAACCAGACACCAATATTCAAAGCATTACACCGTATTTAAATGATATGTATATGACTAATGAAGAACTTTTAAGATTAATAACCAACCTTCTTACGGTTTATTCCTTAGAACTTGGACAGCATGAACTAAAAAAGGAGCCATCCAATATAAATAAAATAATAGATAATGCAGTAAGATCAATGAAACCTCTTGCTGATGATAATGAATCAAGGATAAATGTAGATACTCAGGAAAAGCTGGTTGAAATTGGAATGGATCCTGATGAGATAAAAAGGGTTTTTGCAAATCTGATAAGCAATGCAATCAAGCATAATCCAAAAGGAATTGAGATTAATATTTCAGCTAAAAGAACCGATGATGAAATCCTTTTATCAGTGAGTGATAATGGAGTAGGAATTTCTGAGTCAGATAAGCCTAAAATGTTTCAAAGATATTCTACCGCTAAAAGAAAAATAGGATCAGGACTCGGGTTATATTTATCAAAACAAATCATTGGACATCATGGGGGCAAAATATGGTTTGAATCTGAAGAAGGAAAAGGAACAACCTTTTACTTTACACTCCCCATAACCGAGAACATGTAAGGATATTATCATGTATAAAGCAAATTCAATCACAATAAGTATAATCATCGCGGAAGATGATATTTTGTATAAAAAAGCAGTAAAAGATTTTCTTCAGGAAGATCCTTCTTTCGAGGTTGTTGGAGAAGCAAAAGATGGCCAAACTGCTGTTTGCCTTACTAAAGAGCTTAGACCTGATGTAATAATCATGGATCTTGGACTTCCTGTCATATCAGGTATAGAAGCAACCAGAAAAATAAAAGAAAATACACCTTATATTAAAGTTATAGCTTTAACCTCTCATATTGATCAGGATGAAGCGATGGAATCATTGGATGCTGGTGCTAATGCTTATGTTAATAAAGACATAGATGTAAAATATCTGAAAATGATTATTGAGACAGTTAACAAAGGTGCTATCTGGGTCTCTCCACTCATAGGAAAAATAGTATTGTCAGAAAGTGTTAAATGCTATAAAAAACATAGAAATATTTAGTGCGTAGGGTG
>DNSU01000168.1:0-4029 GCA_003499585.1 Cyanobacteria bacterium UBA9579
CATGCCATAAATATGATAGGACTTGAGCGCTCCGCCGATTTTCTTGTTATAAGCAGAAGATCTCCACGCTGAGGTTACAATGACAGGCGAGTTATCAAAGAAGGAATCTCTATATTTCTGCAATATTTGAGCTGTTTTGTGCAGGTTTTTCAGCACTAACAAAGTAGGCAGCTCAGTTTGCCTGACCAGTAACTCTGCCCATGCAAAGTTTTTTGTACAAAGGGCATTATTTGGAACAGGATAGCCGTTTTTTTGCAGGTATTGATACACTTTTAGTGGTGAACAGAGCGATTTCATGGCATTTTTCTCTCCAGCAAAAAATCGTAAATCTGGTCTATCTTCTGCTTTATTTCGTTAAACTGGCACTTTAAATCGTTAACCATACTAAGAGAAGCAAATTTCTTTTCAGCATCATCAAGAATTTCTCTATGTTTACGTTCCAGTTCTACTGTTCTGACGTATTCCCGAGGGTCATCATTATTTTTCAATCCTATTAAATCCTTGATAATACTAACCAAAGGCTGAACAACCAAAACCGAAATACCGCCTACTACTGCGGCAATAAGATTATTCAAATCCATTGTCTGCCCTTTCTGTAACAAGTAGGATGGACACACCTGCCCATCAAAGTCGAATAACTCAATATTTATACAAAAAAAAGCAGCCTTTTATAAGGCTGACCGAGTAAGATGGATATAAAGGTGTCAAGAGCGTGTTAACACTCACCTTTTTAGAACAGAATATGAGGAAAATTCGTAAGCATTTTAAAAAAACTTGCTGTAATACAATATAAGTTAATTAAAACATTGTTTTGAGATAAAAAATTGTACATATTTTCGGTTTTACTTTTTTTCTTATCTTAAAACGGCTTTTCAGGGAAAACAGGATTTTCAGCATTACATATTTCGGGAAAGTCTCTTAAATCCTGCATATATTCAAGAATTTCCTTATATTTTAGGTCTGAAATTTTCATTTTGGCCGAATTAATTTTACCAGAACCCAGATTCAACAATTCTTTCTGGTTTCTATGCAGGTTAACAAGCTTTTCAGCTTCTGCAATAAGCCTGTCCCTTTGTGGCCTGACAACTTTATTTAACTTCTTTTCTCTGTCAAGGACAAAAGCATTTAAAGCACTATCCCAACTGTCATAATCTCCCGGCTTGATATCCGTCATTGTTTTATCAGGAATCATACCTATTTCAGATATTCCTATTTCTTCAAGAGTATCTTTCTTATAATAAATTTTACCCCTGAAATCCGTTTTAATAAGCCAACTGCCATTTTCAAAACATGCAATTTCGTTTTCACCCGCTTGGGGCGGTGCAATTTTAGTTGCATTCCCGGGAATAAGGTAAACTCCCTTTTCCAGAGGACTTTCATCAGCCGTAGATTCGCTTATAAATTCTCTTGTAATTGGATGATAATTATATATTTTCATATTTTCTCCTTTAGGTTATTATGAGAATTAAATATAGGAAATTATTATGTGGTCATCAGTAAAAGATAAAGAATATTACACAGCATCTCGTCCTGAAATAATGGAATTTATTCCGGATGATATCAAAACCATATTAGAAGTCGGTTGTGGCGAAGGTAATTTTGGCTATAATTTAAAAAATAAATTAAATGCTGAAGTATGGGGGATAGAATTAAACCCTGAATCTGCAAAAATAGCCAAGGATAAACTAAATAACGTCCTGCATGGGGATATTAATCTATTATTGCCTAATATTCCTGATAATTACTTCGATTGCATCGTTTTTAATGATGTCTTAGAACATCTGGTAGACCCTGTTTTAACACTGA
The DNA here is from genome assembly GCA_003499585.1 of Cyanobacteria bacterium UBA9579. GTDB lineage: Bacteria > Cyanobacteriota > Vampirovibrionia > Gastranaerophilales > UBA9579 > UBA9579. The sequence goes on from DNSU01000168.1 coordinate 1,807, forward strand.
AAAATATAAAGTCAAAGCTGTCCAAGAATGGTGCAATAATATCTTCTATACCAAATATGAGATATATCACTGTATTAAGTGATTTAGTAATAAATAAAGACTGGTATTATACTGATAGTGGAATATTAGACAGCACTCACCTGAGATTTTTCACTAAAAAAAGTATTATAAGAATGTTTGAAGAGCTCGATTATAAGGTTGTCACAATAAAAGGCATTAGCAGTACAAATTCACTTAAATTCTATTTATGGAATTTATTGTCCTTAGGACTATTTCTGGACAGCAAATACAGGCAATTTGCCTGCGTTGCCAAACAAAAACATTAATATTTAATACAAGCAAGAAGTGCAACGTTGCGAGGACGTGTTTCTACACCAGTGGTAACATTAAACGTACCGGCTCCCTTACTTACAAAAGCAACCATGCCTTCGTTACCTTCTTTTATGGCGCCCTGTGCTGCTGCTATATACAAGGTAACTGTTTTAATTAAATCTGACTGAGCGCTGGCAAAAGCTCTTCCGGAATCAACACCTTTTGAATCATCCCAGCCTCTAATAAATTCACCTCTAAGATCAGGCAGACTAAAAGTCGTTGAGTCGTCTCCGACCCCAAATACGGTTCCAATCTGAGCAAAAAGATCAGCATAAGTAGTTCTTGAAATAGCAGCCCCATCACATTTTAGATATTCTGCAGGAGCGCTGTCATTAGCAACCCAGATTACTGATCCTACAGGCAATCTTGCTTTTAGCTGTCCAAAGCTAACACCATCATTTATACTGGTACCATCAGCAAGAGAAGTGATTTTCTGGCTTCCCAAATCCAAAGCACCTGTCATCGCCACAGTCCCGTCTTTTTTAAGATAAGCACCTTCAACAACGCTTATCCTGCTTTCCTGATCATTATGAGCGCTTCTTAAAGTTTCAAAATTTGAGTTTACTTCACTGGCCAGCGCTTTTGTGCCGGCCACAAACTGGACTAAACTATTTATTAAACCCATTTTCATTCTCCCAAATTAACTATTGAGGTTATTATTAAAAAGTCATCCTGCTTTGATGCCGGATGACAGTATCTATATGATAGACAAGTATTCAACTGAAATTCTAGAATAAATCAGTTATTTTGGTTGCGTACCATTTCTTCTGATTACTATTGCTTCTTGATTGAGACTTGTTTGAAAGATCCTGCCTGTAGGAATTTAGCATATTTACCCACTGATCATTTAACAAACCGTTAGCAAGTCCTGACATACCCTGAGGAGCTTGAATCCCGTTCATAAAATTAGCCTGACCACTGTTTAACAGACCGCTTAAAAGTTGCAATTCCTGTTGTTTTCTGGCTTCATTCTGATTAACCAGATCATATTTAAGCAACTTACCCTGATTAATGATATCCGCAAAAGCAGATGCCTTTGTTTTTTCAAGGTCTTTAAGATTATCAGTAAACTGGGAAGTAACGAGAGTGCCAAATCTGGAAGCAACATCTTCTCTTAAATCCCTTAAAGTTGGGTTGTAATATTGCATAAACTTGTTTGTAGCATCATCAACATAAGCAGATTCAGTTTGACTAAACTGTTGAGCAAGCTCAGGTGCAGTAATACCAAGAGTCGGAGCAATTTCATTCATTTTCTGCTGAAGAAGCATTCTTCTTTGCTCTTCAATCGGATCAGGAAAATACTGACTGACTACAGCGCCTGACGGATCTTGATAAGTCTTTCCGACAACCCTATCACCATAGCGGATTTCACTGGATGAAAATTGTGGAGGTTCTGGAGCTTTACTTCTTCCCATATTCAAATTCTCCTTTCAATTTACTAAATAAAATGTGGTTAATTGGTTTATCATCTTTCATTGTTGCGCATCTAATGATGCCTTCTTGAGAAAAGCCCATTCTTCTTGCAAAAGCACAGGCTTTGTTATTAAATTCAGGAACTTCCATCTGGACTCTTTCAACTCCAACCTGATTAAACAAGATGTTTAAAAGCTCATTCAGTGCCGTTCTGGTTGTCTTACCCCAATATTTTTTATCCATATAGGAATGAATCTGACACGAATGATATTTCTCAGGGCTTCCATGCCAGTGAGAAATCCATATAACACCAGCTGGAGTATCATCTGATAACACGACTAAAAACCACGGATATAACTGGTTGACCTCATCAATAATGAAAGATATCAGATCAAGAGTATCTTCTGGGTAATAATCATCAACAAGAACGCTTTTGTA
>DNSU01000168.1:4120-5233 GCA_003499585.1 Cyanobacteria bacterium UBA9579
GTTTAATATAAAAGGCAAACAGTGTTGATTTTCAAATTTACCTTTTGATTTATCAGCTAAAACAGGAAGAAATTTAATCATAAATTAGCAACCTCAACATCAAAAGAAAATCCAAGGACAGTAAAAGGCTGATTAGCCTCCAGATTACGAACACCAATTTGCAGAGACTCGCAGCTTCCATTAATTCTGAGATTTTTCTTAACAGCTTTGTTGCTCGTCCAGTTTTCCATATCCCAGTCTCCGGTATCCCAAGCCAAATCCCCCGGAACGCTAATCAAGTTATATTGCTGAGTTGAATCGTTATAGTCTTTAGCATACATAATCTCCACAGGATATTTTTGATCCTGATAGAGCCATACATCAAAGCTGATTATCTCTTTAGGAATACCGGGATTACCAAAAACAAACCATGGCGAGTACCACCATGCCTCTATAGCCTGCCCGTCAAAGTCATCTCCATAATCTTCCTGCAAAATTTTCCCGTCTGATGTTCCTGTATATAATATTCCATTAATTGTAGTTCCGCAGGTAACAGGCAGAGCAAACCTTTTATACCAGCAATTATGGAAATAATCATATATATAACAGACATCAAGATTTGCATTATTTGGAGATGAGAAGTATAACCATATTTGATTCTTTTTCTGATAAGGAATACAAACAGCCTGATCTAATGCAGTGCTGTCAAGCTCACTAAAAGCAGGTTTTATTTTAATACCGATATCATCAGCAAGCCTGACTTGACCCAATTCATTAAATCTAAGCGGGGTAATAGAATCACCATTAAAGAAAAACTGGTTATTATCAACGGTACCAATTCCCCAGGAACTAACAGAACCCTTGTCAGATATAGGTGTAATCTCAAAATCAGCCGGATCTGAGCCCGATAAAATATATATTCCCTGTTTTTTATAAATAGCAAGGAATTCACCATAATTTTCCAAGGCGACAATTGGACTTGAATCATTGTGAAAATTTGCAATATAGCCGGCATCATTAGCAGTAGTCCAATCATTAGGGTTGCCCAGGGCGCAGTAATGCAGTGTTGAGCCTGAAGCAATAAAAACCCTTGCCTTGTATGCTTCTATAGGCAAACCAACAGGAGGACTACCC
>DNSU01000090.1:0-4435 GCA_003499585.1 Cyanobacteria bacterium UBA9579
CAGTCCATAAGGCGAGCCTGTAATTATATTATAGTTTGATTTTTATATTTTTTAACCAGACAGGCTCTTAAGAAAAATGATGGATATACCATAAATTTTACTTGTAGAATTTATTTTATAATATTTAATGTATTGATTACAATGTATCATATGGATTAAAATTAAAACAAAGAAGAAAGTTAGAAGTCTGATAATTTATGAAAAAGAAAATCCTTTTAGTTGATGATAGTGTAACCCAGCTGGCAAGCCTGAAAGTCTCTTTATTAAAATCGGGATTCGATGTTGTAACAGCAAAAGATGGTATTGAAGGTATTTTTGCTGCTTATCAAATGTTACCTGATTTAATTATTGCAGATATTGTAATGCCTGAAATAAATGGGTATCAGTTCTGTCGTTTATTGAAAAATGATGAAATAACAAAAGAAATTCCAATAATATTACTTACACATTTAAATGAAAAGCTCGATAGATTTTGGGGTTTAAGAGCCGGAGCTGATGCTTTTCTTACAAAAGACAGAGACATTACACAGCTTCTGGAAATTATTGAGAAATTTCTTACTAATCTGAAAAATATTACAGATGAAGACAGAAAACAAATACACGAAGAAAGAAAACTTCTTACTTCCAGTTGTATACAGGCAAAAATCAAGCATATACTTGATCAGTCATTAATAGAATCTACAATTATTAATGAATTCAGGAATTTGTCTGAATATGTGCTTAATACTGTGGTTCTTAACAAAGAACTGCTCTTATTGTTGACTTCAATTCTTGATTATAACGTTGCAGGAATTTTCTTTAATGATAGAGACGATAAGAAAGAAAAGACAGTTGTTTTAAGCATGTATAATATAAACCTTGAGGAAAATATGATTAATGAAATCAAAAAAGATTTCTTTAGTGCCATGTTTCCTGAAGATTTTCCTGTAAACAAAGATTTGTATGCATATGAAATATTTGAAAAAGTTAATAGTGAATCCAGCTCAGTAAACAAAATTTCAGGTTTTCAATCAAGAACTATCATTCCTATAGTTTATGCCGATAAAGTACTTGGTGGAATTTGTTTATATCATGTAGAACCTGATAAATTCCAGTCTTCAAGGATTGTAAATATAGTTCTTGAAGAATTAAAAATTCTGATGAGAATTAGATGGCTATACTCAGAAACAAAATATCTGACTATAACAGATGGTCTAACAGGCTTATATAATAGAAGATACTTCCAGCAGGCTTTAGATAGAGAATTTGCAAGAGCTAAAAGATATAATACTGATTTAAGTCTTGCAATGTTTGATATAGATCATTTTAAAAAGTTAAATGATACTTATGGTCACCAATTTGGCGATAAAGTGCTTGCAGAAATTGCAAAAATCATTAAAGCTTCTCTTAGAAGAACCGATTATGTAACCAGATACGGTGGAGAAGAATTTGTTGTAATATTGCCTGAAACCAGTCTGGAAAGAACGGCTATTCCTATTGAAAGATTAAGAAAACATATAGAGCAGGAAGACTTTAGATACGGTGAAACTCCTGTTAGGGTAACCGTAAGCATAGGAATTGCAAATATAACTCCTAGCGTTGTTTCAGAAAAAGATCTGTTAAAAAGAGCAGATATGGCTCTTTATACAGCCAAAGATAATGGTAGAAACAGAATAGAATTTTATTTTGAAAATTAGGAAGCCTTGAATTACTAAACATGGAAAAGAACTTTTTAACTATTAATGATATGTCTTTAAAAAAGACTTCTGAATTATACATGACTTTTACCTTATCAGAGAAAGTCTATGCTATTCCTGCAGAAAAAATTATTGAGATAGTTCAGTTACCGGCTTTAAATATTCTTGAAAAAGTTCCCGAATATATAGTTGGAGTAATGAATCTCAGAGGAAAAATTATCAGCGTTATTGATTTAAGAAAGTTTCTCGGGATTCCAGAAGCTGCATATACAGCTGAACATCAGGTATTAATTATCAATACTCATGAAAAAACTATAGGAATAATTGTAGACTCTGTAAATGATGTTATTCAGTATGATAAGGAGCTTTTAGAGCCTATACCATATCATTCCAACGAAAAGTTTATTTCCGGTATCTATAAAAATACTGATTATCTGGTTGCTTTTCTGGATCTTGATATAGTTATAAATAATATAGAAGCTATTCAGATAGATGATCTTGATTTTAAACCTCCAGCTTATATTTCAGCAGATTTGTTTCCGAAAGATAAATTGTCACAGGAAAAGTTTAAGAAAAGAGCTGTTAATCTCCAAAAAGAGCTAAAAATTGAGACAGATAAGGATTTTTATAAGGAAAATCGTTTTGTTTCTTTTAGTTTAAATAATGAAAAATATTGTATTAGTTTAAAGTATGTAAGAGAATTTCGTAAATATAAGCTGGTTAGCCTAACTCCTGTACCCTGCGTTCCAGAGTTCGTTAAAGGAATAATAAATCTTAGGGGTGAGTTTATTACAGTTATTGATATAAAAAGTTTTTTACAGATTCCTGAGTCAAAAATTACAGATAAAACCAAGATAATTGTAATAAAATCTTCTGATCTTCAACTGGGACTAGTAGTCGATGATGTATTTGATATAGTAAACATGTCTGCTGAAAAGTTAAGCCACAATACAACAAGTAAATTTGATAATAATAAATGTACTTCTGTAGAAGTTATCCTCGAAGATGGTGGTATAATGAGCGTCTTTGATCTTGAAAAGTTTCTTGAGGATGAAAAGTTATACATAGAAGATGCTGTGTAAAATTAAATAATTATCAAAATAACAATAAAAAAAGGTCTTCTTATTGAGAAGATTTTTTTTATTGTAAAAGATAACAATAAATTTTTTTATAAGGTTTTATTTAATCAGGATAATTGGCATGGAAAAAATTTAAAAAATGCATGGAAAAATAGCTCAAAATTCTATAATAATGCCAAAATTATGTGATAAAAATGTAGATGCACAAGTAGCAGTGTGGTATATGAACGATGTTCATGCCCAGATCTCTAAAATGGCACAGTTAAAAAGTTCTGCTGACAATTTTACCAGAAAGTTTCAGAATAAAGCAGAGATAGATAGTTTTAAAGTAGCTGCTGGCGATACTTTAATGGGATCAAACGAAAAGAAAAATAACTTATGTATACAGTTTTTAAACTTGATTAGATTAGATGTTACTGCTATAGGAAATCATGAATTTGATAGTGAAGAATTAAAATTAACAAAATTGCTCAGTGGTGCAAATTTTAAATCTATTATAACAAATGCCAAAATAAAGCTAATAAGCCCTTTAAAGAGGCTTGTTAGGGATAATAAAATAGTAAAATCTCATATAATTAACAAGAATGGACATAAATATGGATTTGTAGGAACAATCCCTTCTGATTTGAATGAAATAAAGGGTGATTTTCAGAAATTAAATGGAATAAGCGTTAAAAATATAAATGAAACAGTTAAAGAGCTTCAAAAGGAAGTAAATAATCTTGAGAAAAAGGGCGTAAATAAAATAATACTTGTATCTCATAGTGGATATGAAAATGATTGTCAAATAGCTAAGAATGTTGAAGGTATAGATATTATTATCGGGGGGCATTCGCACAATCTAATTAGACCTGATCAAAGTCTAATTATGGCGCCAAGTGGTAAGCCTGTTATAATAGCCCAAGCCGGTAAAAACGGAGATTATACAGGAATATTGAATGCTAAATTTAACAAAGAAGGTGTAATTATTGCAGCTGCAAATCAAGTATTGGAAACCAGTAAATTTCAAAAAAATCCTGAAGTTGAAAAACTTAAGGATGAGGTTTTAGGACAAGCTCAACTTGTAGGAACTTTGCAAAACAGCTGCAATCTTGATAATCCTAATTCTCAGGAAAATCCTATAGCTAATCTTATAACTGATTCAGCAAAGCAAAAAACAGGGGCACAAGCAGTTCTTTTAAATAGCGGAACTCTCAGAGGAGGCTTGAATAAAGGTCTTATTACCAGCAGAAATTTAGAAGAATTAATATTTTTTCCATCCAGGTTTGTAAAAGTTGAATTGTCTGAAAAAAATATTATTGATGCTTTAAATCATGGAATTCGAAATTTCGATACAAAGCCAGAGATTCTACAGGTTTCTGGCTTGAAATACACAATAGATTCATCATCTAAAACAGTAAAAGATGTATTTATAGAAAATTCTGATGGAAATTGGACTAAAATTGATAATAATAATCCAAGAGAGGATAAGAAATATCCTGTAGCTTATAATGAATTTATGTTTGCGGGAGGAATAGGATATTCTATGCTTAAAAAGCCTGAAAGCTTAATTGAATTTTACAATTGGTCTGAGTTGGATTCTGTAATTGAATATATTAAAACTTTTAATAAACCTATACAATTAAAGCCTGAAGGAAGAATAACCGTAGAATAAGTAAAAGCCCCTATCGATAGGGGCTT
>DNSU01000090.1:4511-12626 GCA_003499585.1 Cyanobacteria bacterium UBA9579
GGGGCTTTTACTTGTATGTTTTGAGAATTTATTCTTCAGTTGTAAAGTCAGGTGATCCAAATAATCCTTCAATTTCTTCAAGAATAGCTGAAGGTTTTCTTGCATTACCTCTTGTACTGCGTTGTTGTCTTTCTTCTTCTTTTAATTCTGCAGCGTGATTTAAGTGATAATAACCGGTCCCTGCAGGAATTAATCTACCGATGATAACATTCTCTTTTAAGCCTCTTAATTGATCTTTTTTACCTTCAACAGCAGCTTCTGTTAATACTCTGGTTGTTTCCTGGAAACTGGCTGCTGAGATAAAGCTCTCAGTGTTAAGACTTGCTTTTGTAATACCAAGAAGCACCGGATGATAAGTAACAGGATTTCCTCCCAGTTTTGCTATCTCTGCATTCTCAGTTTCGATAGAATAAAGTTCTACTAATTCTCCCGGTAATAACTTTGTATCGCCTGAATCATCAACTTTAACTTTTTTTGTCATCTGGTGCACGATAACTTCAATATGTTTATCAGCAATTTCAACGCCTTGAGATCTATATACTCTTTGTACTTCATCAACAAGGTATTGTTGAACTGCTTTAACACCGCAAAGTCTGATAATATCATGCGGGTTCAATGGACCATCAGTTAAAGCCTGACCTTTTTTGATTTTTTCTTTATCGTTAACAATAATATTTGAATCGATAGGAACTTTAATTTCTTGACGGCCTGACTCACTTACCAAGAAAAGCCTTAGAGCGCCTTCATCATTTTCGATTTCAGCTTCTCCATCTTCTTCAGCAAGAATAGCACTTTCTTTTGGCTTTCTACCTTCAAGCAATTCTTCAACTCTTGGAAGACCCTGTACAATGTCTCCGGTTTTTTGACGTTCAAATACAAGAGTTGCAAGTATGTCACCACGCTGAACCAGACTTTTACTATCAACTTGTAGCTGAGTACCGGCACTGATTAAGTATGGTCTTCCACCACGGATTGTTACTGTTTTACCTTTAACTCCGGTTACCTGTCCGGAAATAATGGCAACTTCTCCGCTTTCTGATATTACCTGATCGATTTTTATTAAATCACCTTCACTTACTATAGGCTTAGTTTTTAGCTCAACCTGTGTTTCAAGCTCAGCTGATATAAGCAATAATCTTCTGACTTCAGTATTACCAGTTTCATTGAGATTTACTTTTCCATCGTTTCTGGCAAGTACCTGAGTTTTAGAAACAGGAACTTTAGGTTCGATAATTTGGCCATTTTCAACCAGAAGTTCTGTTTGTAAAGAAGAAGTACCTCTTGTTGTATCTTCAACTTCTCTTCTGATAATTAAATTTTCAAGTACTACTATTTTTATATTTTGCTCCTCTTCAGGTGCATTTAAAGGTTCAATTTCCACTAAACCTTTAAGGTGGCTTAGGTAGCCTTGCATTTGAAGAACTAAGCTGGTTCTTGTTAAGCTAGAACCTTCTAATTGTCTTATTCTGCTACCATCACGATATTGTAATTGGGTAACAGAGACTATATCAATAAGATCTTCTTCTGTTGATGAGAATTTAATTGATACTTCTTTAGGTTTAATTTCAAATTCCTGAACAGGTCTTAATAATATATCAACTTTCTCTTCTTTTGGTTCAACTTCATCTGAAAATTCTTCGTCAATATCTTCGATCTCAAAATCATTGAGTCCAAATTGTGCTGAAGAGATTATTGTAACCATAGAAGTTTCTTTTGCTTTGATTCCTGGTGCTATTTCAGCACCAGCTTCAACTATATCACCATCTTCTACTTTTAATGTGCTAATATCATCTACTTTATGTAATTCTCCTGGTCTGATTATTACTTCATGAATGATATCGTTATATTCTTTGACTTCAACGATACCATTAATACGAGCTCTGACATCTTTTACGATTTCAGTATCTGCAGTTACATAAGTACCTGATTCTACCATTTTTAAAGTAGAGTCTTTGCTGATCTGGTGAATTTCTTCAGGAATGAAGATAACTTTTCCAGGTTTTGTGATTATATGATGTTCGTCAACCTCAATACCTGCGTAGCGGATTTCACCGCTTGAAGTTACCGAATATTCTTCATCGATAAGTTCAGCAATTGTCATACCGTTTTCAACGGTTGTATCTACAGGTGATTTAATTACATATGTTTCGCCAGTATCTTCAACTTTCCAAAGCTGTTCTTTTTTGGTTTGTTCAAGAACCGCATTTTCAGGTTTAATGGAGGCAATTACAATTGTAATTTCTTTACCATTAACTACTTTTTTGATTTTTCTTTTATCAATGGTTACTTCTTCAATTTCAAGTTCATTACCAAGTTTTACTTCACCACCATGTTCACTTACAGTAGTGGTTTCAGCAAGTATACCGCCTTTTTTGACGTCTTGTTGATCTTTAACAAGGATTTTAGATCCACCGGGAAGATTATATACATCCCCTGATAATACCCAAACCTTGCCGGCTCTGTTAGCTGTTCTGCTAATATTACCTTGTCTATCGCGTTTTTCATCAACGCTAAATCCGTCAAAAACAATTTGGCCGCTTAAGTCAGCAGTGATATCTTTGGTTGCCCTTTCTGTTAGACGACCAGCTTCCCCATGGATTGCACCAGGTTCAAATTCAGCAACTACTTTACCTTTTTCTATTTCATTGCCGACAGTTACCAGAATAGTCGCACCCTGAGGAACTTTAAATGAATGAATTTTTCCGTTCTTATCTTCTATTTCTATTTTCCCGTCTTTGGTACTTACTTCTACAATATCACCGTGACGGGTTCTTAGTTCACGTGTTGGTATTTTAGAAACAACCTTACCGCTCACATTGGATTTTATTTCCTGGTTATTTGATGTGCCTCTAAATACACCGCCTGTGTGGAATGTTCTCATGGTAAGCTGTGTTCCAGGTTCACCGATACTTTGTGCAGCAATAATTCCTATTGCCTCACCAATATCTACAGCTTTATTACTGGTTAATGCCCAGCCGTAACAGCTTTGACATATACCATATTCAAGATCACATGTTAATGGAGAGCGAACTTTTACTTTTTTAACACCAGCTTTAATTACTTTTTCTACTTCAGTCCTGCTTAATAATGTATTAGCTGGCATTACTACGTTGCCTTCATCATCGGTTATATCTGTTGCGCATGTTCTTCCTAATAAACGGTCATCAAGAGAAACCATTACTTTGTTTCCTTCAGTAATTGCACTCATTTCGATGCCTGTGGAAGTTCCACAATCAGGTTCTCTAATAATTACGTCTTGAGCAACGTCAACAAGCCTTCTGGTAAGATAACCAGAGTCCGCTGTTTTAAGAGCTGTATCAACAAGACCTTTTCTTGCACCGTAACTGGAGATAATATACTCTGTTACGCTTAAACCTTCTCTGAAATTTGCTTTAATTGGTAAATCGATAATTTGACCTTGCGCATCAGCCATCAAGCCACGCATACCAACTAACTGACTTACCTGACTCACGTTACCTCTAGCACCAGAGAAAGCCATCATATAAACAGGATTTAATCTGTCAAAATTATCAACCACTTCTTTAGTTAGCTTTTCAGTAGTTTCACTCCAGGTATCGATAACTTTTGTATAACGTTCTACTTCTGTGATTTCACCTTTTAAGTAACGGTTTGTTGCTCTTTCAATCTCATCTTCTGCTTTTTTTATAAGAGCTTTTTTAGCTTTTGGTACATCAAGATCTTCAATAGAAATAGTTGTACCTGCTTTTGTAGCATATTTAAAGCCAAGATCTTTAAGAATGTTAGCTAAATGTGATGTTTTAGCTGTACCAAATTCCAGGTATATCTGGGATAAAAGCTCATTTAAAGCTTTTTTATTCATTATTTTATTTAAATATCCAACTGATTTCTTTGTATTTTTGGGTAGTAGAGTACTCATTATAAATTTACCTCACTTATTTATAGACGACCTATGCGCTTAATATTGCACTGGAGACTGCCTGATTGAATAAAATTCTTCCAGGTGTTGTAACGATTCTTTCGCCTTTTTCATCTCTGGCACAAATTTTTGAATGTAATTTGACTATACCAGCTTCATAAGCGGCAATTGTGTCATCGAAATTGACAAAGTATCTTTCAATCTCGCTATTTTCCTCAGGATCAATAGTAAGGTAATATATGCCAAGTACCATGTCTTGAGAAGGGGTAATTACTGGTTTTCCTGTAGCTGGAAGAAGAATATTATTTGTAGCTAGCATCAACATTCTTGCTTCAGTTTGTGCTTCTATAGATAGAGGCACGTGAACAGCCATTTGGTCGCCATCGAAGTCCGCATTAAATGCTGAGCAAACTAGAGGATGTAATTGAATCGCGCGGCCTTCAACCAGCACTGGTTCAAATGCTTGAATACCAAGTCTGTGCAGGGTTGGTGCACGGTTCAACATTACCGGATGTCCGTCAATTACTTCTTCAAGTACGTCCCAGACAACATTTTCTGCGCGTTCTATCTTTTTCTTTGCTGATTTAATATTTTGTACTATTCCTCTTTCAATGAGTTTATTTACAACGAATGGTTTGAATAACTCAAGAGCCATTTCTTTTGGTAAACCGCATTGATTTAATTTAAGAGAAGGACCGACTACAATAACGCTTCTTCCTGAATAATCAACCCTTTTACCGAGAAGGTTCTGTCTAAATCTGCCTTGTTTACCTTCAATGATATTACTAAGAGACTTTAAAGGTCTGTTATTTGGACCTATTACAGTTCTGCCTCTTCTGCCATTATCAATTAAAGCATCTACAGCTTCTTGAAGCATCCTTTTTTCATTTCTTACGATAATTTCAGGCGCTCCCATTTCGAGAAGTCTTTGTAGACGATTATTTCTATTGATAACCCTTCTATATAAATCATTAAGATCGCTAGTTGCAAATCTTCCGCCATCTAACTGGACCATAGGTCTTAAGTCAGGAGGTGTTACAGGTAATATATCCATTACCATGCTGCTTGGATTTGTATTGCTTGCTCCCAGTGATTCAAACAAACGAAGCCTTTTAATAAGTTTGGCTTTTTTCTGAATTGAGCTGCCAACTGTAGCTAATTCATTTTTAGTTTCTTCGGTTAAAACTGACATATCTATTTCTGCTAGCAGTTGTTTAACTGCTTCAGCTCCAATGCCAACCTCAAGCTTTGAATCAGGATGTTCTAAAATGTAGTTTTCATGCTCTTCTTCTGAAAGAAGTTGAGTTTTCTTGTAATCAGATTCTCCCGGATCTAAAACAATATAGCTATTAAAGTAAATAACCTGTTCTAAATCTTTTAAAGACATATCAAGGAGTAAGCCTAAGTAGCTTGGAATACCTTTTAGGAACCATATGTGTGTTACAGGAGCAGCTAATTTGATATGCCCCATTCTGTGGCGTCTTACTTTACTATCAGTAACTTCAACGCCGCATCTTTCACATATGATACCTTTATGTCTTACTCTTTTATATTTACCACAGTAGCATTCCCAGTCTTTTGACGGTCCAAAAATTCTTTCACAGAACAGACCGTCTCTTTCTGGTTTTAATGTACGATAGTTAATTGTTTCAGGCTTTGTTACTTCTCCATAAGACCATTTAAGCATACGTTCCGGAGAAGCAATACCGATCCTTATATAATCAAAATAATCGATACTAGTAGACAAGGCTAATCTCCCTCTTTTTTATATTAAAAACACATTACTATTTATTTTATTGATAATGAACTTTATTTAATCAGTGAAAGCACCAGGTGTCTGGAAGAAATTGATATTCAAAAGTTCAGAATCAAGATCACTTAAAGTACGTTTTGGAGCTGATTTTCTGATATCGTCTGTATCACTCATTAAATCAACTTCTAAACCACCACGCTTAGCTACAGTAATATCTAAACCGATACTTTGCAGTTCACGTACAAGTACCTTAAATGATTCTGGAATACCAGGTCTTTGTAAGTTTTCACCTTTTACTATAGCTTCATAAGCTCTACTACGACCATTAACGTCGTCAGATTTAATAGTAAGCATTTCCTGGAGTGTGTATGCTGCACCATAGGCTTCAAGTGCCCATACTTCCATCTCTCCAAAACGCTGACCACCAAATTGAGCTTTACCACCAAGTGGTTGTTGAGTAACAAGACTGTAAGGTCCTGTACTTCTTGCGTGAATCTTATCATCTACAAGGTGAACGAGTTTGAGAATATATCCCATTCCGACTGAAACCGGATGATCAAATGCTTCACCTGTTCTTCCATCATATAAAGTAACTTTTCCGTCTACATTTACCCAGTCTAATCCTGATTTTTCAATGCCTTCAAGAACTTCATTTGTAGTTGCTTCTCTTGATGCTTCTTCACCGAACATTTCATCAAAAGGAGGCACTTCGTAGTACTTTCCTGTCAAATATGATGCTAATCCGAGCAGAGTTTCATAGGTTTGGCCTACATTCATACGACTTGGTACGCCAAGAGGGTTGAGAACCATATCTACAGGTGTACCATCCGGTAAAAATGGCATATCTTCCTTAGGTAATATCTTAGAAATAATACCTTTATTGCCATGTCTTCCAGCCATTTTATCGCCGACGCTGATTTTGCGTTTTTGAGCTATATAAACTCTAATTACAGTATTAGCTCCTGGAGGTAATTCATCACCTTTTTCACGGTCAAAGACTTTTACATCAACTACCCTGCCACCTTCTCCGTGAGGAACTCTTAAGCTGTTATCTCTCACGTCTCTTGCTTTTTCAGCAAAGATTGCTCTTAATAGTTTTTCTTCAGGTGGATGTTCAGATTCCCCTTTCGGAGTTACTTTACCTACAAGAATATCATCAGCGTAGACTCTAGCCCCAATTCTGACAATACCTCTTTCATCAAGGTGTCTTAGGCTATCTTCACTAACGTTAGGAACTTCTCTTGTTATTTCTTCCGGTCCTAATTTTGTGGTTCTTGCATCTATTTCTAATTTTTCAATGTGTATACTTGTAAATACATCATCATATATTAATTTATTACTAATTAATATAGAATCTTCAAAGTTGTAGCCTTCCCAAGGCATGTAAGCAACCAATATATTTCTACCTAAGGCTAATTCGCCAAATTCAGTAGCTGCACCATCTGCTATTACATCGCCTCTTTGGATTTTTTGACCTGCTTTTACAACTGGTTTTTGGTTTAAGCAGGTATCCTGGTTGCTACGTACATATTTCATAAGAGAATACTTATGTATACGTCCAGTAGTATCTTTTATCTGAACTTCATCCCCGGTTACTCGTTCAATAATACCATCTTGTTGTGCAACCACTACCATTCCTGAATCGGTGGCTGCTCTTTTTTCAAGCCCTGTACCGACCATTGGTCTTGCAGCTCTTAATAGAGGAACTGCCTGGCGTTGCATGTTTGAACCCATAAGAGCTCTGTTCGCATCATCATGCTCAAGGAACGGGATTAATGCTGTGCCGACAGAAATAATTTGAATAGGTGAAACACCTGCATAGTCAACTTTACCTGATTCGCCCATTGTAAATTCACTACGATAGCGAACAGGTACAAATTCAGCTGCTATTGTTCTGTCAGGATTTAATGTAATATCACCGGGTGCCACACGGAAGTTATCTTCTTCATCGGCACTTAAATAGTGGACTTCTTCAGTTACTTTGCTGTCTCTTACAGCCAGATAAGGTGTCTCAATGAAACCATACTCATTTACTCTGGCAAATGTACTAAGACTTCCAATAAGGCCAGCGTTTGGACCTTCAGGAGTTTCTACCGGGCATATTCTTCCATAATGACTGGGGTGAATATCCCTTACAGCAAAGCCAGCTCTTTCTCTGGCTAAACCGCCAGGTCCTAAAGCTGATAATCTTCTTTTATGTGTTAATTCAGCAAGTGGATTTGTCTGGTCCATAAATTGTGATAATTGTGATGAACCAAAGAATTCCTTAATTGCTGCAACTAATGGTTTTGTATTCAATAAACTGGTTGGAGTTAGAGTTTCTGTATCCTGGAGAGTCATTCTCTCTTTGACAATTCTTTCTAACCTTGTTAAACCAATTCTGAATTGGTTTTGGAGTAATTCTCCTACTGATCTGATACGTCTGTTTCCTAAATGGTCAATATCATCGACTATACCTTCATCT
>DNSU01000090.1:12686-12830 GCA_003499585.1 Cyanobacteria bacterium UBA9579
TCAACATTACCTTCATCAAAGGTAAGATTCATTAAATATTCAATAGAAGCTACGATATCATGTACAGAAAGAGTTCTTTGTGTTTCAGGTAAATTAAGACCCAATTTTTTATTTAATTTGTATCTTCCTACTTTTCCAAGATCG
>DNSU01000090.1:12868-14101 GCA_003499585.1 Cyanobacteria bacterium UBA9579
CCTAGCTTTTTATTAAGCTTGTATCTTCCAACTTTACCAATATCGTATCTCTTCTCATCAAAGAATCTGCTTTCAATGATTGATCTACCACCGCTGGCACTTGCAGGATCGCCGGGTCTTAACTTTTTATATACTTCAATTAAAGCTTCATCGGCGTTTTTTGTAGTATCTTTATCGAGAGTTTTTCTTAAAAACTCACTGTGTCTAAAAATACTTTCCATTTCACTTATGCTAATACCGAGTGCTTTTAGAAGAGTTGTAGCTAGGATTTTTCTGTTTTTATCAATTTTTACGTAAACTATATCGTTTGCATCGGTTTCAATTTTTAACCATGCGCCTCTGTTAGGAATAAGAGTTGCGTTATAAAGACGCTTTCCTGTAGGTGCGATATCACGTTTAAAGTATATACCAGGTGATCTGACAATTTGGCTGACTATAACCCTTTCAGCTCCATTGATAATAAAGGTGCCCTTTTCTGTCATCATAGGGATATCGCCAACATAAACTTCTTGTTCTTTTATTTCACCTGTATCACGGTTAACTAATCTCATCATGACGCGTAATTGTTTTGTATAACTTGCGTCATGCAGTCTTGATTCTTCTACACTGTATTTAGGGTTGTCAAAACTATAATTGGGTAAAAAGTGTAATTCCAATCTTCCTGTGTAGTCTTTAATCGGGGAAAACGATAATAATTCTTCCTTTAAGCCTTCTTTTAAGAACCATTCAAAAGAGTTCTTTTGAATTTCGGTTAAATCAGGCAGTTCAGCCAAATGGGAAACCGTAAGTCCCTTTGGCGTTACACGTTCAACATATTTTGTAGACATTACTAACCTCGCCTATATGTGGTGCTTATATTTCTAACATTAACAATTGTCGATAAACAGATGTGAATTTAGTATCATAGTATAGCAAAAAACATGTTAGTCAAGGTCAGGGGAAGTCATTTCCCATTGACCTTAACTAATTAATATTAATATATTGCTGAATTTTTGGTAATTTATTTCTCACACCTCACAACATGAGTATAACACACTATTTTTTTGTAAAGAGATGTTATGAAATTTTACTTAATTTCGATTGTTGCTCCTTGAGCTTCAAGTTTAGTTTTGATTTCTTGAGCTTCTTCTTTTTTAATGCCTTCTTTAATTGGTTTTGGAGCATTATCAACTAAGTCTTTAGCTTCTTTTAATCCAAGACCTGTAATTGCTCTTACTTCTTTAAGAACGTTAA
>DNSU01000090.1:14174-14815 GCA_003499585.1 Cyanobacteria bacterium UBA9579
TTAAGAACGTTAATTTTGTTAGCACCAACGCTAGAGAGAATTGCGCTTACTTCAGTTTCTTCAGCTTCTTCAGCAGGAGCAGCACCAGCTGGAGCAGCAGCAACTGCTACTGGAGCAGCAGCTGAAACGCCAAATTTATCTTCCATTTTTTTAACTAATTCGGCTGCTTCTAATAAAGTTAAACTTTCTATTTTACCTAAGATATCATCAATAGTTGCACTCATTTTCTTTTCTCCTTTTCTATTATATTTACTTAACCTTGTGCTTCTTTTTGTTTTCTAACGCCGTCCGTAGCGATAACTAATGCTCTCATTACACCATTAACGGTATTTACTATACCTGTTGCAGGTGAATTTATACTGCCAAGCATTTTAGCGTATAATTCTTCCTTACTTGGAAGCTCTGAAAGTTGTGTAACTTCTGCAGGTGAAAGAACTTTTCCATCAAGAACGCCACCTCTAAGTTTAAGTTCGATTTTTTTAGCTTTTTTAATGAATTGTGTAAGAACTTTAGCTGGAGCTACCTGATCTTCAAATCCAAATACTACTGCAGATGGTCCTTCGAGTAATTTTTCCAGTCCATCATAAGGTGTATCTTTAATAGCTATTTTAGTTAAGGTGTTCTTAACAACTGTGTAATCC
>DNSU01000090.1:14888-21827 GCA_003499585.1 Cyanobacteria bacterium UBA9579
AATCCGCACCTTCTTTTTGAAGTTGCCTTCTTAAGTCTGTGATTTCTGCTACAGTTAAACCTCTATAGTCTGTAACTATAGCAACTTTAGCTTTAGCTACCCTATCGCCAATTTCCTGTATCTTTTCATTTTTAAAGGCTTTAGTTGCCATTAATATATTACCTCCCTTCATTGGGTTCAAACAAAAAATTCTGCTTCCAACCGCAGAATTCGAGATCACTATAAGGATTTAAAGAGTTTTATTATGGTGCATATCTGATTTTCTTTTTTTACACTGAATTACTTGTGCAATATTAAATCAAATTTTGCTTTACTCTTTTCCTCGGTTGGTAGGCAGCTGTTTTTTAAAGAAAAATTCTAGATTGCTACTTATTAAATCTATCGATACCAACTGTCTGCGGTTATTCCATGGAAATATAACAAAAGCATGACATGAAATCAAATGTTTTTTTCAAGAAAATTAATAAAATATTTTTTCTTGTATATGTTTGGTGAAAATTTTATTTGATAAACCTTATGAGAGTAAGCTTAGCCTTTTTGCTAATGATTGCATAGATTTTGGAAATTATTTTTATTCTTACAATCAAGCAATAAAAACAGGTAAGAACATTATTCTTATAAACTTTTTTTTAAGTTTAATTTTATACCTTCGTGAATATGCATAATCATCTGATTTCTCTTAGTGGCTAATTGATGAAAATAAGCTATCTATGTTAATCTGTAGGCGTACTAAGAGATAAAAGTCAGATGACTTGTTTAATACAGCAATTTCAATGCTTTAAATATTAAAGTATGAGTTGTATTTGACTTTAAGTGAATTAAATATCCAATAACTTTTATAATGAGGGGTTTTTATCATTGATAAGTAAAAAATTGTGAATAAATATTATCGATAATCAGGTTAATTAAGGGATATTTGGGAAATTTAAATGCTTTATTGCATCCCAAAATGAGGAGATTGATCAATGAGAATTGCTCAAATGGCACCTTTATGGGAAACTGTTCCACCCAGAGCATATGGTGGTACAGAATTAGTCGTACATATTTTATGTGAGGAGTTTGTCAGTAAAGGTCATGAGGTATCTTTATTTGCATCAGGAGATTCAAGTACTTCAGCAAGGCTAGTACCTATTATTGAAAAATCTATGAGGGAATTAAAAATAAAAAATCCTTTTAACTTTGAATTGCAATCTATTGCCAAGCTTCTTGAAACGTGGCAGGAATTTGATATTATACACAATCATCTGGGTTATCAGTTTTTACCTTTTGTAAACCTTGTTGGTATTCCTGTTGTTACTACATTACATGGTGCTTTTGTATTTAAGGAAGAGAATGAGTGTTATGAGAAATTTAAGCATTTGTCATATATATCGATAAGTGATTCTCAACGCTTAGGATCACCGGGACTTAACTATGTTGATACTGTTTATAATGGTATTAGGGTTGAGAAATACAAATTTGAAAAAGAACATTTAGCCGGTAAACCATATTTGGCTTTCTTAGGCAGAATGTCAGTAGAAAAAGGTCCTCACCTTGCAATTAAGCTGGCCAAAGAAACCGGTATGAAGTTAATAATGGCTGGAAAAGTAGATGTACATGATCTTGAATACTATGAATCAGAAGTAAAACCTTTGATAGATAACAAGCAAATTGTTTTTATCGGGGAATTAGGTCATGATGCAAAGGTTGAGTTATTAAAAGGTGCATATGCAACAGTGCATCCTGTAACATGGCCCGAGCCTTTTGGTCTTGTAATGGCAGAATCCATGGCTTGTGGAACTCCGGTTCTGGCTTTAAATCAAGGATCTATCCCTGAAGTAATAAAAGATGGCGTGACCGGTTATGTAGAAAATGATATTGATTCTCTTATTATGCATGTTAAAGATATTGGAAAAATAGATAGATATGCATGCAGAAAATATGTTGAAAATAATTTCTCAGCCCAGAGAATGGCAGAAGGATATTTGGCTTCATATAGAAAATTAATTAATCAGGAGCCAATAAAAGTCAATTTGGATGTGCAACTCCCTTTACAAGCGAACCCAATTCAGAGCAAAATCGTTAAATAAAAAACGGGTGGTAAAATGTCAGTTACAATTATGGGTGAAAATTTTAACCCGGTAAAAAGGACAATTAAAAATAACAATATATTTCTTGTAACTGATTCTAACGGAAATATTCTGAGCAATAATACCTCGGGGTTTGGTCTTTATACAGATGATACCAGATTTATAAGCAGATTAGAGCTAAAAATAAATGGAGTTGACCCTGTTAACCTGTCTTCATCTACAGAGGCAGGGCATTCGTCTGTAATTATAGGAACTAACCCCTTAATGCTGGATGCTTTTAATGTTATAAAACCTATATCGCAGGAGACTGTCCAGATTAAAAGAGAAAGTATTATTTACGGCTCTTATTTTGAAACCATTACAATCGTCAATTATAACGTTCTTGATATTGGAATAAAGCTGGAGTTATTTTTTGAGGCAGATTTTCTGGATATTTTTGAGGTAAGAAATATTTCAGGATTGGTAAGAGGAACTCAAAAAGAACCTGTTTATCAAGATGGGGTTTTAAGCTTTACATACAACGATATAACAGGTGCTACTTTAACTACAGAAGTTCATTTTATTGAAGAGAAACCAATAAAAGTAGAAGGTGGGCATGTTATTTTTGAATTTGCTGTTTGCCAAAATGAAAGAAAGCCAATTAAATATCTGATTAAACTGGTATCAACAGCTTCTCTGCCTGAAAAGATAATGGCCTATGACTTTGAAGAAGCTTTTGAAAAAGCAATAGAAGATGATGAAACTTGGCGTCAAGATATAGCGAATTTTTGTTCAAACAATGAAGACTTTAATGAAATGATATATCGAGGCCAAAAAGATATTAATATGCTTAGAACTAAAGCACGTTACGGAGAATATATTGCAGCAGGTATTCCCTGGTTTACAACATTATTTGGCAGAGATAGTATTATTACTGCGCGTCAGTCCATGTTGTTAAATCCGACTTTAGCTAAAACAGTTTTAGAAACATTAGCAAAATTTCAAGGAAAGGAAATTTATGATTGGAGAGATGAAGAACCGGGTAAAATTCCTCACGAAATAAGATTTGGGGAACTGGCAAGAAGTTATAAAATTCCTCACAGTCCATATTATGGTACAGTAGATGCTACTCCACTATGGATAATGCTATTATATGATTATTTCAAGTGGACTAATGATAGAGAAACATTAGAAACATTATGGGGAAATGCTCTTGGCTGCCTTATGTGGATGGATGAGTATGCGCTTATGCATTATGGCTATGCTGCCTATAAAACAAGAAGTGATGAAGGATTAGCAAATCAGGGGTGGAAAGACTCCTGGAATTCAAGTGTACATGCTGATGGAACTCTCGCTGAATCACCTATAGCTCTTGTTGAGGTTCAGGGCTTCTTCTATGCCGCAAAAATGAAACTTGCGGAACTTGCAGGGTATATGGAAGATAAAGAACTTAAAGTAAGGCTAATCAAGGAAGCCGCGGAGTTTAAACAGAGATTCCATAATGGTTTCTGGATGGAGGACTTACAATTTTATGCTATGGGCATAGATAAAGATGGTAAACAAATGAAAGTCATTTCATCCAATCCGGGTCAGTGCCTTGAAACAGGAATTATGGATAATTATTATGCAAACATAGTTGCTGAAAAGCTTTTAAGTCCTGATATGTTTAGTGGTTGGGGAATAAGGACCTTGGGTTTAGAGACTTTAGCTTTTAATCCAATGAGTTATCATAATGGCTCTGTATGGCCTCATGATAATAGTATTATTGCTTATGGGTTATCAAAGATTAATAGGATTGATTTGGCAGTAAGAGTAACAACAGCTCTTTTTGATGCAGCAAGATTGATGACATATAAACGATTGCCGGAGTTATTTTGCGGATTTTCAAGACAATTTAAAATACAGGATCCTCCTGTTAGATATCCAGTTGCATGTATTCCACAGGCTTGGGCGGCTGCAAGTGTATTTTTGCTGATTCAATCCATGTTAAATATTCATCCTGATGCTCAAAATAGAGAATTAAGAATATTTAATCCTGAAATTCCTGAGTGGTTAACTTATTTAAGAATTGAGAATCTGAGTATTGGCGATGCTTTTGTTGATTTAGAGTTCAGGAGAACAGGAAGAGGATTAGTTATAGATGTCTTAGATAAGAAAGGTGATGTGGATATCATTATAAAAAAATAAATGGCTATGCCGCTGGCATCAAGGCTCCTAAGAAAACATATCTCACCTGCAAAACTAATGTACTAGAGTATTAATTTTATTTTTAAGTCTATTTGTAGATTTGGTGTAGTAATGAGGCACCAATTATTCCAGAAAAGTCTTGTAAAGCTGCTCTTTCGATTTTTATATTGCGTGAAGGAGTAGGTAAAGACTTTGCAATTGCTTTTCTAACGCTAATGTCGTAGAAAAAATCTATAGCTCCAATTAATCCACCACCAAGAATGATTAACTGCGGATTATAAAAATTGATAACACTGGCTAGACCACTGCTTAAATACTCAGCAGCCTCGGTTATACAATTCATTACTATATCATCACGTTCATCAAGGGCGAATTTAATATGTTTTGATCTCAGACATCCAGCTTCTTTAATTACTTCTGAAATAACAGAATTATGACCTTTTTTAAGCGAGGCGAGAATTTTCTTTTCAATAGCTGTTCGGGAAGCATACGCTTCAAGGCATCCATGCCCGCCGCATTCGCAGAGTCTACCCCCGGAATCTACAATAATATGACCTATTTCGCCTGCTGTTCCTGAAGCTCCCTGATAAATTTTGCCATTTTGTACTATACCCGATCCTACTCCTGTGCCGACAAAAATACAGACAAAATTATCATAACCCACACCGCTTCCAAATTTCATTTCTCCAAGGGTGGCTACTTCCACGTCATTTCCTACATATACCGGAATATGAAAATGATTTTCCAATATAGTTTTAAGTTCAACATCATAGCAATCCAGATTAGGAGCTGCAATTAGAATGCCCTTTTCTCTATCTACCTGGCCTGCTGCACCAATTCCTATCGATCCTATTTGATCTAGTGGTATTTGAGCCTTGCATAGAGCTTTTTCTATTGTCTCAATAATTCTTTGTACAATTATTTCACTGCCGCGTTCTTTTTTTGTACGTTTTTTTGATGATTCTATTACAGTACCGGTAGTAGTATCAATAACCCCAGCTAGTATCTTTGTGCCCCCTAAATCAACACCTATTGAATATTTATTCATATTTTTTTATTACTCCTGATTTTGATACTAATCTTATTATAATTAATTTTATTGTTAATCCTATCTGGTCTTTATTAAAATTTACCAAATACATAATGATAATAAAATTAATTATAAATAGAATAGATCCTGAATAGGACATACAAATAAATTAGTCTAAAGTGAAAACATTGATATTAGTTATAAATAATTGTAATATAGATAATATATATAATCTGAAAGATTTCAGGTTCAAATTTTGGAGTTGAAATAATGGGTGCTGGTTATACCACGCTTATAGTAACTGATAGACAGGAAGATGTTGTAGAAATACAATCTAAACTAACTATTTCCAGAACAATGGATATAGTTTTTGACTGTCCTCTTGAAAAAGCGGTTGAATATTGTCGTAAACATTCTCCGGATGTTGTAATAGTTTTCGCCCATACAAAAAGTAATAAATTATTTGAAGTTTGTAAAATAATCAGGCTGGATTCTTTTCTCAGGCATATACCCATAATATTTATTTATGATCAGTTTAATGAAGAATTTATCATTGAAAGTTTGAATGCAGGTGTAAGTGATTATGTAGTTGCTCCGATAAAGAAAGTTGATATTCTGGCACATTTAAACTGGGCCTTTGAAAAGGGTAAGCTAATTCGTGAAATAGAAATCAGGGAAGAATTATTAAAAGATATTGGAGTAATAGACAGGAATATTGGTGCATTTTCACCTAAATATGTTCATGCCGGGTTTACGGCGCATATTAATGTTGCTAAAAAATATAAGTATCCTTTAATATTTATGGTGGTATGCATAGATTCACCATATAGAAGCAAAATTAATAGTGATTATTTAGCTAAAGTTCTTAGAAAAACGCTTAGGTCTACAGATGCTATAGGTTATTGGGAGCAGGGAAATTTCTACATTCTCCTTCCAAAAACAGACTTAAAAGGTGTTTATGCACTGCATAATAAAATGCTTAAAAACTTAGGAAATAATTTCACCATAAGTATCGGTGTTTGCATGTATCAGGATGAGATAAACTATGAATCTCTAAGGGTTTTAGCAGTAAAAGCTTTATCTGAAGCTATCTCAAATGGTGGAAATAGGATTTTTGTGTACAATGCCGAGCAGGTCAAAGCAAGTATAAAAGGAAGTCTGAGTAAAAAAGAGACAGAAAAAACTCCAGAAGTAAGTTCAAAAGAAGATAATAAGAAGGAAAAGTCAGAATTGTCAAAAAGCTGGATTGATAAAGTTCAGACAAGTAAAAAGAGTTATGATTCCTTTAAAAGAGAATTTTTTAAGAAGGTAAATGAGCTTATTTCTCCAACTTTTTACAGAATGAGGGATAATCTAAGAGTTAAATATCCTACAAGCGTTATAATTGACTGCTCTACGACAGATACATTGTGTGAATTCTCAATAAAAGAGATTTATGAAGGTACGGAGAATAGTCTTCAAATTATCGATCCGGGATTATCTCATTTGAAAATAGAACGCTGCTTAATTAAAGCAGGTAAACAAACAACAACTCGTTATAATATTGAATTGGATGATCTTACAGAAGTTTATATTGAAAGAATTTTACAGGATTTGTTTAATGAGTTTGAAATAGTCTCAGATATAGACAAGTTAAATAAAACTCATAATTTAGAAAATAGTTTAGATTAAAAA
>DNSU01000090.1:21932-22264 GCA_003499585.1 Cyanobacteria bacterium UBA9579
TTAAAATAGTTTAAATTATTTTTATTTTATTGGCCAAGATATTCTTTAACTTCAAGTGGCAATTGTTTTGGGTCAATTTTAACACTTGGTCCCATAGTTGTTGTAAGATAAACAGTTTTCATATAAGTACCTTTTGCTGCCGCAGGCTTTGCTCTTAAAACAGCATCAGCTAAAGTAGAGAAGTTTTTCATAAGTTCATCTTCAGAAAAACGCATTTTTCCAATCGGAACGTGAAGTAAGCCTTGTTTGTCTGCCCTGAACTCAACTTTACCTGCTTTAATATCTTTAATAGCATTTTTGATATCAAAAGTTACAGTACCTGTTTTAGGGTT
>DNSU01000220.1:0-9196 GCA_003499585.1 Cyanobacteria bacterium UBA9579
AAATAACTAGCAATTCGAGTTAAATATGTAATTATATTGTTTTATTAATTTCTTCTGACTTTTCTTTTATTTCTGTAGACTTAGAGCGTAATTTGTTAATGCTTTCTGGACTAAATGTTTTATTCATAGAATCGAGTGTTCGCTTAAAATCATTGAACATTTTATCAATTATACTGCTATTTGTTACAAAATTATCACTTTTAGTTTTAATATCTTTAACTTTAACATTAAGATCAACGATATTTCTTTTAACACCGTATAAATTCGAATTTAGCTCTTTCCTAATATTCTGTAACCTTTTCTTATCAAAAGTTTCAGATGTATTTTGAGCGGTATTGCAAAGTGATAATACGTACCCCTTAATTTTCTGATCTATAGCTTGATCAGAAAACATGCTGTAAATAGAGTCTATATTTTCATTTTGTGTATTTAAAATGCTTTTAGCATATTCCGCCCCTGTAAGCATTCTCTGATTAGTATCTTGTATTGTAGCTTTAATGTTTCGTGTTCCATTAATAGTATCTGTAGAGGCAAGTCGAACTTTTTTAATATTCGATTTCATAATATCGACGCCACCTTTTCCGAACATTTTAATAGCATTTTTAGAACTGTTTAGAATAGATTCAGATATTTCTGTCTGTATTTGCATCAATGAATTTACTCTTATAGGCTCTGTAACTATTAAAGACAAGTCGTCCTTTATTTCTGATTCAGGAGGCATTATTTCAATAGATTTGGATCCTGCTAAACCGGTAAACTGGATACTAACCTTGGAGCCATTTGGCACTTGCAATTGATTATTTGTAATTACAAATGTGACATAAACTACATTCGCTGTGGGCTTTATTTCAGTCACATAACCGACATCAATGCCCATTACCCTAACAGGCGCACCAAGTAATAAACTGTCTACATCCTTAAACATAACCTGATAGGTAGGTCGATTATCCATTTTTTGCTTTATAATATTAATTCCTAGGAAGATTAGGACTCCTAGTAATATAATCCATATAAAAATTTCCAATAGTAAAATTGATTTCTTTCTCATAGTATAAATATTATCAGTATCCTATACATTTACTCAACTTGTTTTTATTTAATCAAAAATTATACTAAATTCAAAGCTCTCAAATTAAATTCAACTTCGCCACTTAAAATGTCAAAGGAAATTAAAGGATAACTTTATTATGGCAGAAAGAGAACATGCGTTAATAGGAAAACATGAAGAGTGTGCTCCGTGGAAAATCTCGGATGTATTATTTACATATGTCTTCATTTTTGCCTTATCAATCTTTGCAGTTGGAATATTGCTTATCTCCAACATTGATACAGAAACAAGTTTATTTCCTGCTTTATTGCAATTAGTAATATCTGTTGCAACAATATCTGTAATTTATTTAATTGTAACAAAAAAATATGAAATACCTTTTCTGGATGCATTTGGAATCTCATTAAAGGGGATTCCACACGCGTTTATATTGGGATTAATTGTAGCCATAATACTAATTTTAAGCACATCTATGATTAGCTATGCGTTTTCAGCATTTACTGATGTTCAAAGGCAAAACCCATACACAAATGTCCCTGAAGAAAAACTGAGAATAATATCAATTATGGCTGTTTTTCTAGCTCCTATAGTTGAAGAGATCTTTTTTAGAGGATTTATGCAGCCTGCTTTAGTAAAAGTTCTTGGTCTATTTGGAGGTATATCTATTACTGCACTAATTTTTGGGTTCTCTCATGCACAATATCTGGGATATAGTACAGCATTAGTTGCAGTAACAGTAATAGGTTTGATTTTAGGTATCACAAGACATCACACAGGATCAGTTATGCCTGGAATTTTTGCCCATTTGTTCAATAACTTACTTGCAGCTATTAGTTTGTTATTTATGGGTTAATAATTTATTTCAACCAGGATTCTTTTATTTTCTGGATTTCTTTCCATGATAATTCAGGAACTGCTGTTGGATACATATCTTCCAGCATTTGATATAAGTCAATCATTTCATTAGCTTTGTCTTTATTGCCGATTTGGTATAAAGCATGTGCATATTGAATATGCGCAATTTTACAAAGGGGAAATTCTTTTAAGGCTTGTTTGTATTTTAATATTGCAGCTTGATAGTCTTTTTTCTTATATAACTTTACACCTTCATTCACTATACTTTCCGATAATCTGATTTTATCTTCTATTCTATTTAGCATAGAGGCAATTATTTCATCAGGATAGCTGCTTTGTAGTGATTTAAGTAAGGTTCTTGATTCATACAAGTTTCGATCAAGGAATAAACCCTTGGCAAGCTCAAATCTTTCATAGTCAGACAAGCTGCGAACTACTAGAGATCCAAGAATTTTTTTTGACATTTTATAATTTCCAAGTAAAAACGCTGCTCTTGATACATTAATTAAATTTTGAGGATTTTGATCAGTATTACCGGAAATTTCCAATAATTCTTCTTTTACAGGAGGAGAAATACCCTGACTGCTGGTAATTTTTACTTTAACAAGCGGCACTGTCAGCTGAATATAATCAAGATCATCTTCAAGATATAATCTGTCAGCATAATAAGTTTTCGGGTTAAAATAACCTAAGATCCATTGTGCGTAGTATAATTCACAAAGACCAACTCTGGCTCTCAGATTATTAGGATCTTTCTCCAGAACTTGCCTGTATAAATCCCGAGACTGAGGTAATTTATCCATAACCAGATAATAATCAGCAAGGGTATTTAAACTTTCAATGGATTTTTCTTCTATATTTTTTACTAGAACTGTATTGCTTTCTAACCTTTGTGATATTTCGATATTTTCATTCAATTGATCTAAACGGACTCTGGCTTCAACATCATTAGGCTTATATTTGAGTGTTGCGAGATACTCTCTTTTTGCAGTATCAGCATTACCTAATTTTTCATATGCATTCGCTAAGATAAAATGCGCTCTATAGTATCTGCTTGAATTATAAATAACAGGCTTTTTCAAAAATTTAATGGCTTTTTCATATTTGCCGAGTTGATAATAGGATTCACCAATGAAATACAAGATATCAGGGTTTGAGAAGCCAAGTTCTTCAGCAATCAACAATTCATCCATAGCTTTTTCATCTTTACCTTCTCGTAAATACACTTTTGCAAGCCCGATGTGGGTATCAGCAGACGCAGGATTATACTTTGAAGCTAACTTAAAGTTTCTGTAGCCTTCTTTTCTGAGAGAATCTACTTTACTTTGTGGTAAATATTGTTGATTCTCTGCTCTGTCTATATAAATTCTTCCAAGGATTAAATACGAATTGCTGTCAGAATCATCCATTGCAAGAGTTTTTCTTGCAATTTGCTCAGCCTGATCAAATTGTGAATTTTTGTAAAGAAGGCTGGCTGTTAATGAATATGCTTTAGGATTATTTGGCTCTAAATCAAATGCCTTGTTTAGTAAGCCCTTTGCTTTTGATAGCTGGTTTTTACTTATGCATATTTCAGCAAGTTCTATATAAGCTCTGGTATTTTTAGGATTATTTTTAATTTCATTATTAAGAATAACTTCTGCTTCATTTACATTGCCATTATTTAAAAGTCTTCTGGCTAATACAACAGAATCCTGTTCAGTGTAGTCAGTAGATTGAGCCTGCAATTCAATTCCAGCATTAAATAAAAATGCAGCTAAACTAATTATTAGTATTTTTCTTAATTTACTATATTTCATACATTTAATTATACAGTTGATAATATCACCTTACTTATGTCAGTATTACCAGAAATTGGTGCTGGTGGGCAAGTAGGCAAATTATTAGCATAAAAACAAAGTTTAATTCAGATGCCCACCCTACTTTTATATTATTTTACATAATAACTTGAATTTAATAAATCTATAGAACAAAGTTATAATGTTTGTGATATATAAAATATGGAATTAATTTAGAGTTGGGTAGGAAATGTTAATATCTGGATACGGAATATTAGTAGCGTTTATAGGTTTTTCTATAGCTTTTGCATCAGCCGCATTGATTTTATCATGGTTAGTACAGCCAAAAGCTCCAAATAAAACTAAAAATTCCACCTATGAATGTGGTATGAATCTCTTCGGAGATTCAAGGATACAGTTTGACGTTAAATATTATATGTATGCTCTTTTATTCATTATATTTGACATAGAAGCTGTATTTTTATTTCCATGGGCAGTAGCCTATAACAAACTTGGCTTATTTGCTTTAGTTGAAGCATTGATTTTTATTGTAATATTAGTAGTAGGCCTAGTTTATGCATGGAAGAAAAATGCCTTAAAGTGGCAATAAAAGTAAGAAAATACAAGATTAGGGATATATAGAGCAATTATGAAGATAATACTTACAGCCGTGGATTTTGTATACAATTGGGGAAGATCAAATTCAATATGGCCATTGACATTTGCTACATCCTGCTGCGGTATCGAAATGATTTCAACTAGTGCAGCTAAGTTTGATATAGCAAGATTCGGTTCAGAAGTATTCAGAGCGACCCCAAGACAGGCTGACTTAATGATTACAGCCGGAACTGTTACACATAGAATGGCACCTGCTTTAGTTAAATTATATGAGCAAATGCCTGAGCCTAAATATGTTATGGCAATGGGAGCCTGTGCTGTTACAGGTGGCATGTATGAAAATGATTCTTATTCTGTAGTAAGAGGTGTAGATAGATTGGTTCCTGTAGATGTATACTTGCCAGGTTGCCCTCCAAGGCCAGAAGCATTATTGGATGCTATCATTCAATTGCAGAAGAAAATGAGAACAGAAACAATTCTTGAAAGAAAACAATATATAGAATCACATAAGATTAGAGTAAAATTACCTGAAGATGATTCAGAAATATTATTACCTCATGATGAATTGGAAGTTTATCATTGGGGAGTGCAAACAGACGGTTATGATTTGGATAAAATAGAATTAACAAGAGCAGGCATTGGGAGATAATCGTGTCAGAACTTGAACAAAATAACACAATTAGTGATACAGAAATAGCGCCAGCGGGAATATTTACTTCCTTGCTTGCAGATAAAGGTTTTATAGTAACACCTTTAAAGTGTAAGGCCGATAATACAGAAATTGTTCAGATAGAAGCTGAAAAGTTACTTGAAATTGCTACTTTATTAAAGATGCACAAGGAAGCACAATTCACACTGCTTTATTCTGTCACCGGAGTAGATCATCCTGACAGGTTTGAGCTTGTTTATCACCTGCAATCAGTAAAACTTAATAAACAAGTTATCTTAAAGACCAGCATAGTTAAAAACAATCCTGAAATAGAAAGCTTAGCCTCTGTCTTTGCAACTGCTAACTGGCATGAAAGAGAAACTTACGATTTGCTAGGAATTAAATTTAATAATCATCCTGACTTAAGAAGAATCCTGCTTCCAAATGACTGGAAAGGGCATCCCTTAAGAAAAGATTATAAAATGGATGATGAAAGACTAATCTGGAATGAGAGATAATAACTCCTATTAGACTTGCTAAAGAGGAAAACAAATGCAGACTCAAACACCAAATAAAAAAATGATAATAAATGTAGGGCCACAACACCCCAGTACTCACGGAGTATTAAGGTTAATTATGACCCTTAATGGTGAAATTATAGAAGATACACAACCTGTTATTGGCTATTTGCACAGAGGCATGGAAAAACTTGCTGAAAGCAGAACTTATCATCAATATTTACCAATGGTAGACAGGATTGATTATCTTTCAAGTTTCTTTAATCTGGGATCATTTTGTTGTGCAGTTGAATCAATTGCGGATTTGCAAGTGCCAAAAAGAGCCCAGTATATTCGAGTTATTACAATGGAATTTAATAGAATTGCATCTCACTTAATGTGGCTGACTTCATTTTTACTCGATTTAGGAGCGACTTCCCCTCTATTCTATGCGTTTAGAGAACGAGAAGACATAGTGAAACTCTTTGAAGACCTGACAGGCGCTCGTATGATGTATAATTACTATTGTTTTGGAGGAGTGAAAAAAGAGCTTCCAACAGGCTGGGTAAGAAGGGCTCTTGATTTATGTAAAAGTATGCCGAAATATTTTGATGAATATGAGGCTATAATTACTAAAAATCCAATAGTTTTAAATAGAACTAAAGGTATAGGAATCTTAACTCCTGAAATGGCACTTGATTATGGTATAACAGGGCCAAATCTTAGAGCATCAGGAATGGAGCTTGATTTAAGAAAAACCGATCCTTATTCTGTATATAATGAACTCGATTTTAAAGTCTGCACCGCAGAAAATGGTGATTCCTACGATAGATATATCGTCCGAATTGCTGAAATGAGAGAATCAATCAAAATTATTGAACAGGCATTGGCTAAGCTTCCAGGTGGATCACCTAGCAAAATGCAGGTAAAACGATTAAACTGCGGTTGTGATAAAGATGAATGCCGTGTTTGTGGTATTGACACAAAATTAACTGGCAAAAAAATTAATCCTATAGTATTTAAGCCACCTGTTGGAGAAGCAATATCAATGATTGAATCCCCAAGAGGAATAACAACTTGTCATGTGATCAGTGATGGAACCACAAAACCATACAGAGTAAAATGGAGAACCCCATCATTTTCAAGTGTTCAGATTCTGCCTGAACTCATTAAAGGCAAAATGTATGCTGATTTAATGCCAATATTCGGAAGTTTAGACGTAGTACTTCCTGAAGTTGATCGATAAGCGGAGTGATACAGTATGTACGATCTATATTTAAATATATTTAATAAATTAGGATTGCCTGAAATTCTTGCACAAATTAGCTGGCCGGTAATACCATTTATTGGAGTTGCAGCGCTTGTTGTAGTAGGCGTTATATTCCTTGTTTTAATGGAAAGAAAAGTACTGGCATGGCTGACTATAAGAAAAGGACCAAATAGAGTTGGCCCATTTGGCTTCTTTCAGACAATTGCAGATGCAATAAAGTTGCTGATTAAAGAAGATATTATGCCTTCAACATCAAATAAAATACTATTTACAATTGCACCTATAATTTTCTTTGCTCCTGTAATGGTCATATATGGATTGATTCCATATACAAGCAACTTATTTGCAATAAATGTTGCAGCAGGATTATTCCTAATTCTTGCTATCTCATCATTATCTACAATTGGACTTGTTCTTGCAGGATGGGCAAGCAATAATAAATATTCTTTATTAGGGGGAATGAGAGCTGCTGCTCAGGCTATAAGTTTTGAAATTCCACTAGTTATTGCTGCAATTGCTATTGTTCTATTAGCCGGCAGTATGAATATGCAAGAAATAGTAGGCAAGCAGTCAGGTGGTGCTGCACAGTTTGCATTACTTAACTGGAACTTATTCAGTTGGAATATGTGGCCTGCTTTTATTGGATTTATAGTATTTTTTATATGCTCACTTGCTGAGTTAAATAGAGTTCCTTTTGACTTACCTGAAGCAGAGAGCGAATTGGTTAGCGGTTATAATACAGAGTATTCAGGAATGAAGTTTGCTTTATTCTTTTTAGCTGAATATGCCGCATTACTTATAATAAGTATATTAATTGTCACATTATTCTTAGGTGGTTATTTATCTCCATTTAACGATTACCTGTCAGTTATTTTATTCCAGAATTTAATACCTGATGCAGTTGTATTATCCGGTATTATGATATCTAAAGCACAGATTTTAAGTGCATTTGTGCATATTGAGCAAGTATTCTGGCTTATTGCAAAAACTTATTTCTTGATATTTGTGATAATGTGGATACGTGCAACATTGCCAAGACTAAGAGTTGACCAGTTAATGGGCTTTAGTTGGAAATTTCTCCTTCCGCTATCACTGGTTAACTTAACAATAGTCGCAGTTTATAGACATATATTTCCTAATTAGGTGAAAAAAATATGATAAAAAGTATGAATAATATCATCAATCAAACTATAAGCGGAATAACAGAGATAGCAAGAGGTATGTACACCATAGCAAAACATGCCTTCAGGCCTGCTATAACTCTTGAATATCCAGAAAAGAAACCTGATATAAGTTCAAGATTCCATGGACGTCTGGCATTGTTACGCAACTCTGATGGTTCAGAAATGTGTTCAGGATGTAAGTGCTGTACTAAAGTTTGCCCATGTGGCGATCTGATTCACGTTGAAACACAAAAAGATGAAAACAATAAAATGCAGGTTACCAAATTTACTGTTGATATTGGTCGCTGCATATTCTGTGGAAACTGCACAGAAGCCTGTGCTAAAGGCGCTTTAATTATGACAAATGAATTTGAGCTGGCAGATTATTCCAGAGAAGCTCTGGTTTATAATAAAGAAAGACTATTATTGTCTGTCGAAGAATCAAACAAGTGGAGCGATTTGCTCGAGAGAGATACTTAGGAGTCAAAAAGAGTGTTATGGACGTAATTTATACATTATTTTTTGCGATTATATCCTTAGTTTTAATCGTATCGGCATTAGGAGTTATATTTTCAAGAAGCATAGTATATTCAGCAGTTTCATTGATAGTTACCTTTCTGTCAGTGGCAGGAATATTCATCCTGTTAAACGCTGATTTTGTTGCTATATCACAAATTATTATCTACGGAGTGGGTATTACAATAATACTCATATTTGCAATAATGCTGACCGGCAAAGAATCTGATATCAGGCTCTGGATAGCAAAAGCACCAAGAACATTATTTGCATTATTAATAGCTGGCTGCATATTTCTTGGAATATCATTTGCTATAACAAACGGACTAAAGCAGTTTAGCGAAGAAACTGGAATATTTAATATACAGGCACCTAGTGTGGAAGTTGTTCAAACAATTCAGGAAAAAGGCACAACTGAAATCATAGGTAAGGCCTTATTCACAAAATATATTTTGCCTTTTGAAGTATTATCATTGCTGCTTCTAGCTGCAATACTAGGAGCTGTAGTAATAGCCAGAAAAGATGAAGATAATCTGGTCAAACCAACTACTGAGATAAAATAAAAACAATAGTTTTGAGTGGAGTAGAGTTATGATAATAGGTTTAACACATTATTTAATATTAGGAGCAATATTATTCTGCATTGGCATATTAGGCTTGATTACATCCAGAAATGCAATTAAGGTTTTAATGTCTATAGAAATTTTACTCAATGCAGTTAATATCAATTTTGTTGCTTTTGCAAATTATACTGACCTTGGAGAACTTAAGGGGCAGGTTTTTGCTATATTTATCATGGCGG
>DNSU01000220.1:9284-12340 GCA_003499585.1 Cyanobacteria bacterium UBA9579
CGGAAGCAGCTTTAGGTTTGGCAATTCTAATTGCATTATATAGAAATAAACCGACTGTAGACGTTGAAGAGTATACACTGTTAAAAGGATAGTTTAATATGAACTTCTTTGTGGAAAATGCATGGATAATAGCTGCTCTACCCTTATGGGTATTCTTAATTATAGTATTTGGACAAAATCTGGCAGTTTATGAAAATAAAAAGATCAGTACAGGGCTTGTTGTTGGAGCAACAGCAATAGGACTGGTATTTTCCAGCTTTATTTTAGCCTGGACTCTGGCACATCCTCAAGCAACATACGAACATAATTTCATTTGGTTACGTGCCGGTGTGCTTAACTTATCTGTAGGTTGGCTGGTAGATAACCTTGCAGCTATGATGCTTATGGTTGTTACTTCCGTAAGTGTTTTGATTCAAATTTACTCATATAGCTATATGAAGGAAGATGAAGGATTTCATAGATTTTTCGCATATTTGGCATTGTTTAACTTCTCAATGCTCGGTTTAGTTTTAAGTACCAATTTATTCCAGATATACATATTTTGGGAATTAGTAGGTGTATCAAGTTACCTGTTAATTGGCTTTTGGTTTAGAAGACCCTCCGCTGCCGATGCAGCTAAAAAGGCATTTATAATGAACCGAATTGGTGATTTTGGACTATTAGTGGGTATTATCGCTTTCTTATTCTTCTCACTCAATTGGTGGACAACTCATAATGAAGTATATTTAAGTTTTACATCAATCAGACCTGCTGCAGAATATGCGTTGCAAGCCGCAGGGCCCATTGTTTTTGGATTTATTGCGTTGGCAATATTCTTAGGACCAGTTGCAAAAAGTGCACAATTTCCACTCCATACATGGTTACCTGATGCAATGGAAGGCCCAACTCCAATCAGTGCACTGATTCATGCTGCAACGATGGTAGCAGCAGGTGTATATTTAATCGCTAGAGCATTCCCAATATTTGAATTATCGCCGACTATAATGACTGTTATTGCATGGACAGGCGCAATAACTGCGCTTATCACAGCAACAATTGCTATTACTCAAGTGGATTTAAAGAGAGTACTTGCATATTCAACCTGTAGTCAATTAGGATATATGGTTTTAGCAATGGGTGTAGGTGCTTATTCAGCAGGATTATTCCATCTAATGACACATGCTTATTTTAAAGCAATGTTATTCTTATGTTCTGGTGCTGTAATCCATGGTTTAACTGACCAGCAGGATATGAGATTTATGGGCGGGTTGAGAAAGCACATGCCAGTGGTCGCATATACATATTTAATTGGAACACTTGCAATTTCAGGAATATTCCTCAGCGGTTTTTGGTCAAAGGACGAAATATTTATTGGAATTGCACAGCATAATAAGTGGTTGTTGTTTATCGTAGCCATAGTTGTCGCAGGTATGACATCCTTCTATATGTTCAGAAGTTATTTTATGACTTTTGAAGGTGAATATAGAGGGCATGCCCATCCTCATAAAGTATCGCCAATTATGTATTTACCATTAATCGTTCTTGCTATTCCATCAGCAATAATTGGTTATGTCTTAAGTGGCAATATTCCTGGAATAATATCTTTTGATCATTTCATAAGACCAGTTCAAGAAGTAGCAGAACATCCTGAAGGATTACTTATTCCAATATTATCCCTGTTGGTTGCACTGGCAGGTTTTGCATTAGCTGCAGTATTATACTGGGATAAAGTTAAAGTAAAAGTTGATTTAAATGAATTAAAAGAAAAATATAAACAAGCATATAATCTGTCATTCAACAAATGGTATATAGATAATGGTTACTATGCTTTTGTTAGAGGAGCATTTGTACCTGCATCCAGATTTATGTCCTGGGTAGATAAATATATTATAGACGGATTTGTTAATCTTATAGCTTATACAACAAGCTCTGTTGGTTCAATAATAAGATTATTCCAAAATGGCAATCTTGAAACTTATGTCACTATCTTATTTGGCGGCATTACACTAATTACAATATCGCTTATAGTTCACTGGTTATTCTAAGAGGTAAAATATGAACTTTTTATCATTAACAATATTAGTATTGGCACCATTAGTTGGCGCATTAATAATTGTAGGTCCATGGTTTCCAAACCATGAAGTAGCAATCAGAAGATTTGCTAAAGGATTTGCAGGATTTTTGTTCTTTTATTCATTGTTTTTCTTATTATTTTTTAATCCTACACAGCATGGATATCAGTTTATAGAGACCTTTAATTGGATCAAACCTCTTGGTGCTGATTTTTCTCTGGCACTAGATGGTTTATCTTTAATATTAGTTGTATTAACAACTTTTCTTGTGTTGCTAGCCTGTATTGCAAGTAAATTTAATATTACCAAGAAACACAAACTCTATTATTCATTAATCTTCGTTTTAACCAGTGCCATATTAGGCGTATTTGCTTCTAAGGATTTATTTCTTTTCTTCTTATTCTGGGAACTTGAATTAATCCCTATGTATTTACTAATTGCTATATGGGGGACTGGAAGAAAAGAATATTCTGCGATGAAGTTCGTTCTTTATACATTCCTTGGCAGTATATTTATGCTGGCATCTATACTTGCAGTTTATTTTTATCACTACAGTCAAACAGGAATATTAACTTTTGATTTAGGAATACTAGCAGCTCCAAAAGCTTATATATATCCAATGGCTTTTCAAATGCTTGCATTTTTTGGTTTCTTTATTGCCTTTGCAGTAAAGCTGCCTGTTGTACCCTTTCATACATGGTTACCTGATGCACACGTTGATGCACCAACTCCAATTAGTATGCTTTTGGCTGGTATCTTGCTAAAAATGGGCGGATACGGTCTAATTAGGATGAATTTACAGATTTTACCTGAAGCGATGAAAGTTCTGGCTCCAGTACTCGTTGTATTAGGAGTTATAAATATTATTTATGCTGCTCTTATTGCATTAGTACAGGAAGACCTTAAAAAATTGGTTGCATATAGCAGTGTTAGTCATATGGGAATAGTTCTATTAGGTTTAGGAGCACTTAATATTGCCGGAGTTTCAGGTGCAGTATTTCAGAT
>DNSU01000220.1:12399-14472 GCA_003499585.1 Cyanobacteria bacterium UBA9579
AGGTGCAGTATTTCAGATGATTGCCCACGGAATAATAAGCGCTGGACTCTTTATGATTGTTGGAGTAATTTATCTGAGAACTCATACCAGAACTATATCTGAGCTTGGTGGATTGGGTTATGTAGCTCCAAGAATATTTTATTTTTCAATGATAATTGTACTTGCAAGCTTAGGATTACCTTTATTAATTGGATTTGCAGCAGAAACACTGGTATTTTACGGTGCATTTTTGTCAAATTCTTTTGCAAATACTGGATTCCCGATTTCAATACAAGCTTTAACCATAATTGCTGCTATAGGCGTTATATTAACTGCTGCATACTTACTATGGATGATGCAAAGAGTATTCTTCGGAACTATGTTTGAGAAATGGAAATCTGTTCACGATATAACACCGCATGAAGTAGTCATTTTGGTATCATTAGTACTTGTAATAACTGTTTTTGGTTTGTTTCCAAGAGGACTCACAAATATATTCACCCCAACCATAAACAGCTACATTAGTAATATATATGTTCTTAAGTAGGAGTGAAAAATGGATCTGTTACTAGATATAAGATATGCATTATTACCAGAAGCAATAATGAGTTTACTTATTATTGCATGCACAGTATTAACCTTTGTATTATCAGGTAAAAAACAAAATATCATTTATCTGGTAAGCACTTTAGGTGCGCTTTTAGCATTAATTTCCTTTAGCTTCATTCCATTTTTTACAGAGACTAGTGTGTTATGGAATAGTTTTACATCTAACACTTTTACTATACTTTTCAGGGTTTTAATACTAATTGGTGCCATAATTACTATACAAATGTCCAAAAAATACACTTCAGGCTTTGGTAATAGTACAGGAGAATTTTATACGCTCATCCTGATAGCAACTCTTGGTGCTATGCTATTAGCTGGTGCCAGCGATCTTATTATGCTCTTTGTGGCATTAGAAACTTTAAGCTTATCAAGTTTTGCACTCAGTGGATATACAAAACTTGATAAATTCACCAATGAAGCAGCATTAAAATATCTGGTTATTGGGGGAGCATCTAGTGCAGTATTGCTTTATGGTTTTTCATTCATTTATGGTATTACAGGACAGACAGACTTTGTTGGCATATCTAATTATTTAGCTGCCTATAACGTAAATGCTGTATTGATTATTGGATTTTTGCTCATTTTAGGCGGCCTAGGATATAAAGTAGCAGCAGTACCCTTTCATGTGTGGGCTCCAGATGTTTATCAGGGAGCACCAACTCCGGTTGCTGCATTCCTTTCTGTTGTATCAAAAACAGCAGGATTTGCAATCGTTATCAGAATACTAACTTTATTTTGGGAAATTATTCCAATATGGAGCTTAAGTGTAGCAGTTTTTGCTGTTTTAACAATGACTATTGGCAACTTGATTGCGATCAATCAATCAAATATAAAAAGACTTATGGCCTACAGCTCTATTGCCCAAGCCGGTTATATACTAGTAGGCTTAGCAATCGCAACTCAAGCAGGAGTTTCGAGCATGATATTTTATTTGATTGCATATCTTTTCACTAATTTCGGCACATGGACTGCAATAGAAATGCATATTAACCATACAGGAAAAGATTCAATTGAAGCATTTAATGGATTGGCATTTAAGCAGCCACTTCTAGCTGCAGGATTAACCATATGTTTGTTATCTCTTGCAGGTATACCTATAACAG
Source organism: Cyanobacteria bacterium UBA9579 (assembly GCA_003499585.1). Taxonomy (GTDB): domain Bacteria; phylum Cyanobacteriota; class Vampirovibrionia; order Gastranaerophilales; family UBA9579; genus UBA9579. The sequence goes on from DNSU01000220.1 coordinate 14,091, forward strand.
CAGGATTTTTTGCAAAATTCTACCTCTTTCAAGCAGTTGTTTTAGCCGGATTTCAATATACATGGCTGTTAATAATAGTATTGTTAAATACAGTTATAGCAGTTTATTATTATTTAAGAGTAGTAAAAGCTATGTTCTTAAGGCCATTTAAAGATATATCTGAAGAACCGGTTATTGGACCATCCAAAACTTTAAATGTAGTTCTTGGATTTACAGTAACTGCAGTAATTTTAATTGGTATTCTGGCATCACCATTTATTTCTTTATCAGAATTAAGTGCTTCAAAAATAAATTTATCTTCAATGCCAGCCCCTATAGAATATGAATAAATAAAACATAAACAAAAAGAGACACTTGTAAGTGTCTCTTTTTGTTTATAATG
>DNSU01000220.1:14539-19372 GCA_003499585.1 Cyanobacteria bacterium UBA9579
GTGTCTCTTTTTGTTTATAATGATTAACTTTACTCTGCAGGAGTGCCAAATTCATTAGTATATAATGTTGCATCTTTTTCCTGGATTAAATTTCTCATAAATGTTGAATATTTTTGAGGTAAATACCATTTTCCAACTTTATATCTTGTATCAGCTATAGGGATTTCTCTACCTTCTGCTCGAGCCTTTTGTATCTCGACTAACTTGACCACATCGTTAGAGTGTCCCTGATTGTGCATGTATGATTTATTTATAATTTCATCATTAGTAATTTCTGCATTTGCACTTAAATTACTAATTAAAAGAACAGCTAACACCAATGAGATCTTATTAAATTTTCCTCTTAACATTAAGTTCATGCCTCCTGAGGGTTATGTTTCCTAACAGACTAAACAAGTAGTCAATCAAGATTATATAAGATATCAATCTAAATAAGAATCATACAGAAGTTGCATTAAAATCTAAAAAGCTTCTAATTAGTAATATAATGAAACTATATGGTAAAAATAATGCATTAGATTTTTTAGATTTATCCAAATCAATTATTTCAAATATTTAGTGATAACAAAAATTTATTTGAAATTTATTTTTCCCTATGATATAAGCTATGTTATGGAAAGGCATTTTATTCTAGCTAATGAATTTCCTAAAATCTATAGAAAAGGAGCCTAACCACTCTGAAATTGGTTACAAAAAATATCGAGTTAGCAAAACACGCTGGTTTTTGCTACGGGGTAAAAAGAGCTGTAGACTTATCGGTCAAGATTAAGGAAGAGAATCCAAGTACTCCGGTTTATATATTAGGACAATTGATTCATAATACTCAGGTGATTGAACATCTGAGTAGTCTTGGTATACAAACTATCGAAACAATTCCTGAAGAGTTAAATGGAATCTGCATAATCAGAACTCATGGCGTAACTCCACAAACAATACAGGAACTTGAGCAAAAAGGGTGTCAAATAGTAGATGCTACTTGTCCTGACGTTAAAAGAGTTCAAGATAAAGCCAGATCTTTGGCTGAAGAAGGTTATAAAGTCATTATAATAGGAAAACCAGATCATCCCGAGGTTATTGCAATAAAAGCTCATGCAGATTTATATTCTGTTGATGAGGCAATTGTGATATCTTCAGAACAGGAGGTATATAAATATCTTAGTATAATTAAGAAAGCAAAAAAAATTGGCATTGTAACACAAACTACACAAACTCATGAAAATTTTAAAAAGATTTTACCAATTATTGCTGAGCATTCAACGGAATTAAAAGTCTATAACACAATATGTTCAGCTACATGTAAAAGACAACAAGAAGCAATGACACTTGCGAATGAAGTTGAGCTTATGTTAGTAGTTGGAAGTAAATCTAGTGCAAATACTACCCATCTTGCAGAAATAGTAAGTCCGATTAAGAAAACCATCCACATCGAAACAGAAAAAGAGTTGGATGAGTATAAAGACTTACTGGAAAAAGCAAATAAGATCGGCATCACGGCAGGCGCATCAACTCCAGGATACGTAATTGAGAAAGTTATTGAGAAAATAGGAGAATAAAAAAGTGATCAAAACCCTAGACAAAGCACCAACAAGCGAAAATTTATCTGAATTTGAAAGACTCTTAAGAGATTCATTTGACTACAATTTTAAAGTTGCAGATGTGGTAAAAGGTACCATCGTAAAAGTAGAGAAAAATCAATTACTTGTTGATATTGGCGGCAAAACTGAAGCTTATATTCCTTACAAAGAAATCTCAAATCTTCCTTTTGAAAATGCTGAAGATATTGTTTCAGTTGGAGAAGTAAAAGAATTCTATATTCTTAGAGAAGAAAATGAAGATGGTCAGCTTACCTTATCATTAAAGAGAGTTTCTCAAGCAAGAAGCTGGACAGAACTTGAGCAGCTTCGTCAAAATGAAGAAACTATTGAAACAAAAGTTATCTCTTTAGTAAAAGGTGGCGTATTAGTAAAAGTTCTTGGCTTAAGAGGTTTCATTCCATCCAGTCAGTTAAGAACCGGCACACCTCACGAAGGTCTCATTGGTCAGGATATTCCGGCTAAAATTCTAGAAGCTGATCCAAAGAGAAATAAACTTATCCTTAGTCAAAGATTAGCTCTTGCTGAAGAGAGAGAAAAAGTCGTAGAAAATGTAATTGCAAGTCTTCATGTCGATCAGCTTGTAGAAGGTGAAGTAGTAAGAATTGCAGATTTTGGTGCATTTATTGATATTAACGGTATTGATGGATTACTTCCTATCTCAGAAATGTCCTGGCAGCGTGTAAAACACCCATCAGATATTTTATCATTAGGCCAGCACGTACAGGTTAAAGTTCTTAAAATAGATACAGAGCTCAATAGAATTAGCTTGAGTCTTAAGAGAATGGAAGAAAATCCTTGGGTGAAAATTGAAGGTCAATTTGAAGAAGGCCAAGTTGTCAAAGGCATAGTCAACAAAATTACTAACTTTGGCGCTTTCATTGACATATTCCCGGGAGTAGAAGCATTACTTCCTGCAGCAGAAATGTCTGATGAGCAAAATATAAATCCATTCAACGAATTAACAGTTGGACAGGAAATTGAAGTTCTAATTAAAAGATTCACTCCACAAGAACACAGAATTGGTTTAAGCATTAGAGATCTTAATTCTCAAAAAGCTACCACTTCAAATTAATAAAGATTAAATTTCTGATAAAAGACTCCCTCTATTTAAATAGAGGGAGCCTTTTATTTAGATTTTAATATTGCTGTATTAAGGCGTCAATGCAACTTTGATTGCTTTTCCTTCTTGATGTAGTTTAATTGCCTCATCAATTTGCGAAATATGCATTTTATGAGTAATTAACTGTTTAACATCGACTAAACCTTCACTTATTAATCTTAGTGCTTCACGCACATGATAAGGAGTATGATGGAAGATACTGACTATTTTAATTTCATCATAATGAATTCTTCTGGTATCAAGCTGAATTTTTGTTCCAGACTTACATCCACCAAAGAAATGAACAGTTCCACCTCTTCTGGTAAGATCAATAGCTGCCTCCCATAGCTCAGGAATGCCTACTGCTTCAATTGCAACATCAAGACCTTTTCCCTCAGGAGTTAATGACATTATAGCCTCTCTTGGATCAGAGACTTCACGAAGATTTATAACCTCATCGGCTCCGCCAAATTCTTTTGCAAGTTTCAATTTAAGAGGATTTCTGCCGCAGGCTATAACTCTTGCACCTTTTAATTTTGCTAATCTTACAAACATAAGTCCTATAGGCCCAAGCCCGACAATACCTACAGTTGAACCGGGTACTATATCAGATCTTTCAGCTCCATGCACTACATTTGCCAGAGGTTCAGTAAATGCTGCCTCCTCAAAAGTTAGATGATATGGAATTGAAAGTAAATTATGTTTAACGATTTGAGCTGGAATTTTTATATAATCAGCATAAGCCCCATTTAAAAGGTTTAAATTCTCACATAAATTATATCTTTGTTTTTTGCAGTAATAACAATTGTCGCAGGGAGCAGAATTAGCAGCTACCACTCGCTGTCCAATCTTAAAATCTGTTATCCCAGCGCCGACTTTTTCTATTATGCCGGCAAATTCATGCCCAAAGCCGGATGGTACTGTTTTGATTAAAACAGGATGCCCTCTTTTATAAGTTTTAACATCAGTTCCGCAGGTAAGTGCTGCCTTAACTTTTACCAGTATTTCACCAGTATCCAATTCAGGAACATCAATTTCCTTATATTTGACTACTCCAGGCTCATAAAAAAGCACTGCATTCATTGTTGTCATATTTTTATATACGCCTTAATTATTTTATTTGCTAAAGTATCACTAATCGCTTTGTCTATATTATTTAAATCGTAAGCTGTCGTAAAATTGCCTACTTTTATTATATTATTTTTTAAAAGATTTAACGAATCGCACAAATCCTGTGGTGATGGAGAATAACTACCCATTATAGTCAATTCTCTATAATAAATATCATTATTCACAAATACACCTTCATCAGAAGGAACGCTGGAAAATACAACTATTGTTCCACCATCCCTAACCAGACTAACAGAAAAAGGAATACTGCTTAAGCTGCCAGAAGCAAGAAATACCTTATCAGCGCCTATGTGATTGGTGTATTGCATATATGAATTTTTAATTTGTTCGAGTGTAGTAAATTTATAAACCTCATCAAACCCTAATTCAGTTGCGAAATCAATTCTTTCATCCAGTAAATCACAGCCGGCAACACGAGCACCATAGTGTTTTGCTAATTGCCCCATTATTAAACCAATAGATCCAAGACCGATAATAAATACATTATCTCCAACGCATATATTTGCTCTTTTAATGGCTCTTAAGCAGCATGCCACAGGTTCAGTAAAAGAAGCTTCCACATCAGAGAGGTCATTTTCAATCTTAAATACAGTACTGTCCAAGTGTGCAACTGATACATAAATATATTCAGTAAATCCGCCGGGAATTATGTTGGATTCTTTAAAATCCTTACACATTGAATAGCTTTCATTTTTACAGTAGCTGCACTGAAAGCAGGGGACGTGATGACCAGCTACAACCTTATCACCAACTTTGAAATTCTCGTTTTCAGTCCTTAATTCTACTATCTCACCAATAATTTCATGCCCTAAAACCGTTCCTGTTAAGACAAGAGCTTCTTTATATTTCACAATGTCAGAACCACAAAGTCCACAGCCATGGATTTTTATAATAGCTCCATTATTGCTTAATATAGGTCTATCTATATTAACAATCTCAAGTTTTCCCTGATTATAAACTGCTGCTCTCAATCTCTCACTCCTTGATTAATCTAATAATAAAATGAGA
>DNSU01000220.1:19439-23407 GCA_003499585.1 Cyanobacteria bacterium UBA9579
AATAATAAAATGAGAACGGCTCATTTTACGCAACCTAATTTTACTGCGAAGAAATTTTAATTGAAAGCTACAAGTATGTAATCTAAATATTTACTGTTCAACAAATTCAGGAGCTTTTTTATCAGCAAGAATTAACTGTATCTTTTCTAAAAGATTTCCAAACCCCTTCCTGTTTAATGCAGAAATAATTATAGGGTTAGGAACTTTCTCAAGCAAATCTTGAAGTATAGATTCATCCTTAATAAGATCAGTTTTGTTAATTACAGTAATAATTGGTTTATTATACGACTCTAATTCCACTAAAATCTCATATACTGTATCTATATGCTCATTACATGCCGGATGAATAGGATCGATTACGTGTAAAATAATATCAGCCTGAGCTGTTTCTTCTAATGTAGCCCTGAATGCAGCTACAAGAGAAGTTGGAAGGCGTTGAATAAAGCCTACGGTATCAGTTAAAAGTACTGTAGAAAAATCAGGAAGTTTGATTTTCCTAATAGTAGGATCAAGAGTAGCAAATAGCTTATTTTCAACTAAAACATCAGAATTAGATAATGCATTTATTAGAGTTGACTTACCCACGTTTGTATAGCCAACTATTGAAACAACAGGAACATTATTAATTTTTCGCTGTCGTCTTTGATAATCTCGCTGATCTTTTATTTGTTCTACTTCAGATTCAAGAATATTGATTCTGTCTCTAATTCTACGTCTATCTATTTCAAGTTTAGTTTCACCTGGACCTCTAGTGGCAATTCCACCACCGGTTCCACCACCACCCTGTCTGCTTAGAGATAGACCAGCACCAACAAGCCTTGGATATAAATATTTTAACTGAGCAAGTTCTACCTGAAGTTTGCCTTCTCTGGTTTTGGCTCTCTGTGCAAATATATCAAGAATTAGTTCGGTTCTATCTACAGTTTTTACTCCGATAACACCTTCAAGAGCTCTTTGCTGTCTTGGAGAAAGCTCGTCATCTATAATAACCAGATTAGCACCTTTTTCCTGAACTAAAAGTGCAATTTCCCTTGATTTTCCTGAACCAATATACGTAGAAGAATCTGGAGTTGTTTTTTTCTGAATAACCATGCCAATAACTTCAGCTCCAGCTGTAATAGCAAGCTGTTCAAGTTCAAACAAAGAATCTTTTGTCTGAAAATCACTTAAATCCTGAGTCTGTAAACTAATTAGTATAGCCCTTTCTTTATCAGAAGATACTATCAGGCTTTCACTTTTTGAAAATTCTTGCTCAATTTCTTCAAGCTGTCTTTCAAAATCCTCCAGACTGGCTTTTCTTACGGTATCCGGGCCTGCAATTTTCCACAAATTTCCTTCTGAATCCTTATTTGGTGATAAATACGCTATTTCAATAGAGTCAGCAAATTTAGGATTCTCACCCAGTTTTTTACTGAATTTTGCTTCAGGATCAACGCCAATAACAGCAATTGCATCAAATCTATGAGCTGCAAGTGCTGTTAAATCAGCTTTACTTAATTTAGAACTGCTATCTGGATGAGTGTGAATGCACCTTAAACCACAAAGACGTGAAGCGCCTTCTCTCACATTTTTAAACTTGGGAAGGCTTATGCTGTTAGCATCTCCAATAGTGATATTTATTATCTGACCACGTCTGTTTATTATAATAGCAATTTCTTTATTAATTTCATGGCTGATTTCTGCCAGTGATTCAGCAAGTTCAAAAGAAATAATCTGATTAGCCTGTATTTTTCTTCTATATAGTTTTTCAAGCCGTAATAACTGATTCTTTTTAAGTCCAAGAGTTTTGCCGTGTATTTTAATAAATTTATCCTCCAATAAGTGACTTAAATACTCCCTACCTGTATATTTTAGCACAATTATTACTATCTTATTATTATCAGCTTAGCAATATAAACCCTAATAAATAAAGCCAAAAAATCTATTTTAGCCCAATAATCTTACTGAAATTTCACATTTCACTAATAAAAATCTAACAATCTTTGTATAGCATTAAATTATAAAGATAAGGTTATGAAATATAAATCAAATAATAAACTGCTATATCATGATTGTAAAAACAAAACCTAAGAATAACCTTTGAGGAGGTTTTATGACCAACTCTATTCCTAACTTGGTCCAACAAAATACTAATATAATATTTCGAGGATATAGAAATCCTGATCCTAGAACAATATTAATGTCCAATCAGGATACAATAAATAACTACATTAGAGCAGGACAAAATGTAATCGGACCTGACTATGTCCTTGGAGAGAAATCTTTGGCTGAACTCTTAGGAGATAAACTTTATTCAACATTAAATATAATACTTAATGGAGAAACACAGGAAGAAGGTAAAAAAGTAAGAGAAGGACTGGATTTAATCGCTTAATTTCCTAAATAAATATTCCCTAACTTAATATACAGTATAAAAACCTGACTTAATCCCAAGTACAGGTTTTTTCTTATTTGTAAAAATAGTATAATTTAGTACAGGCTTATTTACAGAGTTTTAGAGAATTTCTTACTTAAATATCTTGAATAAATAGGCATCAACTCTTATTTAATATACCTTATTAATATTTGTTTAATTAATATTTACACATGCTAAATTTTAGTTAATACTATAAAAAAGGAATCCAAAATGAATCAGGAAAAAAATGTAGAAATCATAGAATCGCTCCAAAAAGCTGTAGAGCAAATGAAAATCGATGATATCGAAGAATCTCCTGAAGCAGCTTATGAAAGCCTCCAATGCCAATGCTGTGGGGAAGAAAAGATTCTAGCAGGATCAGTAGCTTATAACGAGTACTTGCTGTGTAACGATTGTGTTTTAATCGCAGAAATAGCATTCACTCTAAAAAAAATTGAAAATATTGAAGAACTGATTAAATCAATGGAAGACAAACGTTTTGACACTGTTTATAACTCAATTTTCGAACAAAACGAGAATGAAAATAATTAGAATCCTCTAAATCAGAGGATTTTTTTGTACAAAAAACGTACATTACATCAAAAATAATGTTATAACTGTTAATTAATATACTTGTGGAGGAGTAGAATATGATAGAAAATAAAATTATAGACGGATTAACTTTTGATGATATCTTACTTTTACCGCAACAATCCGATATTTTACCTAAAGATACTGATATATCAACTAAATTAACACAATCAATAGATTTAAACATACCTATTATTAGTGCTGCTATGGATACAGTAACCGAATCCAGACTGGCAATAGGCATAGCAAGAGAAGGTGGAATAGGTATTATTCATAAAAATATGTCCATCGAAGAGCAGGCTCTTGAAGTTAAAAGAGTAAAAAAGTCTGAAAGCGGGATGATAATAAACCCAATTACTATGCACCCGGATCAAAAAATATATGAAGCTCTTGAGACAATGAAGAAGTATTCTATTTCAGGTCTTCCAATAACCCAAAATGGTAAATTAGTTGGCATTTTAACAAATAGAGATTTACGATTTGAGGTTAATCTAGACCAAAAAATAGAAAATGTAATGACCAAAGAAAATCTAATCACAGCTCCAGTAGGAACTACTCTAGAAGAGGCTAAAAAGCTATTACATAAAAATAAAATAGAAAAACTCTTAGTTGTAAACGATAACTATGAACTAAAAGGTTTAATCACAATAAAAGACATTGAAAAAGCCATCCAATATCCTAATTCCTGCAAGGATAATTTGGGAAGATTAAGAACAGGCGCAGCTGTTGGTCCAACAGGTGATAGAGATGAAAGAATTCAGGCTTTGCTTAATGTTGGAATTGATGTGATTTGTGTAGATACGGCACACGGTCACTCTCAAAATGTTGTAAATGCAGTTAGAGAAATAAAGCAAACCTTCCCTAATATACAGTTAATAGCAGGAAATATTGCAACAGGTGAGGCTGCTGAAGCGTTAATCAAGGCAGGAGTGGATGCAATAAAAATTGGAGTCGGCCCCGGATCAATCTGTACTACAAGAAT
>DNSU01000038.1:0-1626 GCA_003499585.1 Cyanobacteria bacterium UBA9579
AGATCCCGGTTTTATAAGCCGAGATCTCTCTTTTATTAGGCATTTTATCTAAAATTTGCCGTCTATCATTCTTTTTATTACACTTCCTGGACCAAATAATTTTGTGTGCTTTATAACTTTCCTGGTTTTCCCAGGGATTTTAACTATAGCATCTGAGAATCGATAATCAGACGGTTTTTTCCCTTTTAATGGATCTTTTGTAGGTAAATGATAGCTGGAACGCTCTAAATCCATTAAATCATTTTTAATATATTTCAAGTTGTTTTTAGCCAGTTTAACCTCTGCCTTTATTGTTTTTTTTGCAGCTGCTGGAGCTTCTTTAAGCTTTAAAGCCAATTCTTTAATAGAGTGTTTTTGATTACGCAAATTCTTAATTTTATGTGCAAAAACATCCCTTAATTGCGTATCCGAAACTTTCGGGATCATTTTACTGTAATAACCACTAAAAGCAACCTGATTTTGAGGTTGCTGTAATTTATTAACTTTAGGCTGCGGAGAATTTAAACTCGGTCCTTGATAATAAACTTAACGAGAACAAAAAGAAAAAGAGATGTTTTAACACACCTCTATATTCACCTTACCCAGATAAAACGGAGGAGGTGAGATTCGAACTCACGGTGCAGTTGCCCACACGACGGTTTTCAAGACCGTTCCTTTAAACCGCTCAGGCACTCCTCCAGTGCAACAATATATTACTACAGACTATTTTTATTTTCTAGTAGTATTTCTAATTCTTCAAGAAACTTAATCGTAATAAACCAGAATGAGTTTACAAAAACAAGTTTCAGTTTTGACGCTCGCGCTTCGCATATACTCGTTCCAAAAATCAATTCAAATTTTTAAAATGCAATTTAACGGGTATAAATTAATAAACTTTAAACTTTCCTTATTTCTCAAGTATAATATCTTTGGGGAGCTTAATAGTATCCATTTTAGAAATAAGAATATATGATAGAAAAAAATAACTCAAACTTATCAAATCTAAAAAATAAACAATACTTTGCAGGAATTTCTCTGGGCTCAGCTGCTGCGGCAGAAACTGGAATTGCTGTTATTGACAAGGATCTAAACCTGCTTAGAATCGACAAAGCATTTAACATAGAAGATCTTGAGCTATATATAAAGAACATTGCACCTGCCGATAATATTATAATATGTATTGATTTACCTAAAAATACAAATTTAGTAAATGGTAAATGGCGCATAGAATCAAGACACATAAATCCATTTAAACTGGTCATGCCAAATAACCCAAAATTCGAATGGGCTCAACGTTTCAGCGACAGAGGGGTTGATATGTGCAAAACCCTAAGCGCATTAGATATAAGCATATATAGATATTACGGTTATTTCACAAAAAACATGCTTAAGCTTAATTCACCATATAAACCCAGATCACCTGCAGACTGTAAACATTTGCAGATGAGCATTAAAAACAACCTGAAAATATCTGGAATTCCATCAAATCTAATAGCTCTTTCAGGACTTGAGGCAATTCTTGGGGCCTATACCGCCTGGAGAATAGCAACTTCTGAGGAAAATACCGGATATAAATTCATAGGTGACTATAAAAATATACCTATAGCAACAGCTTTATAGATTTCATATACGCAATAACAGAAAAAG
>DNSU01000038.1:1726-3791 GCA_003499585.1 Cyanobacteria bacterium UBA9579
GTCTTTTTCTATATAATTATGAATTACTAACTTAATGTTTGCTGTACAACATCCTTACTTTTATCAACAATTGGCTGCGTAACACCCTTAACTTTGTCAATAATTGGCTGTATAGCTGCTTTGATTTTATCAAGCCCAAAATTTCTAGCTAACAGAACTGCACCTGTTGCTAAAGCAGCTAAGACTAATAACTTTTTAAAACCACCTTTTTTCTTGCCACCAGCGTATACGTCTTGCTGTGGAGCAGCTAAGTCGGCACGTGTTAACTGTCTTAATTTATCTTCTCCATTTTTAAGAAGACTGCCTTTAAAAGCTGTATTTATCGGAGTTGCTACTACCGGGCTTACATTACTTACTTCCATACAAACCTCCTATGGTTTATTTGCCTTAATTATCTTATTTTTCATTACAACTATATAAAACATGTAAATACAAATTCATGACAGATTAAAAGATAATTTAGCAAAGATACGTCAAAAAACAAGTAATCAAGTGACTATCACATAATTAACAATTTGTAATATTTATTCACCCATAACCTTGATTATTAGCCTTTTTCTTCTTTGCCCGTCAAATTCAGCATAAAAAATTTGCTGCCATGTACCAAGATCCAACCTGCCGTTTGTAACGGGTACAATTACTTCATGCCCTATCAGGAGACTTTTTAAATGACTATCGCCATTAGTTTCTCCTGTCATATGGTGATTATAATCAGGATCGTATGGGGCAAGCTTTTCTGCCCATTCATCAATATCTCTTATTATTCCACTTTCAGCATCGTTAACATAAACCCCTGCTGTAATATGCATAGCAGAGACCAGAATCATACCTTCTTTAATTCCACTTTCATTAAGAGCCTGCTCAACATCATCAGTAATATTAATATATTCACGATGACGCTGGGTATTAAACCATAAATATTTTGTATGAAATTTCAATACATTCCTCCTTTAAAAAAATAATTATTCATAATTCTTAATTTTCAAGAGTTTTAACTAAAGTTTTTCAAATAATATCCGAAGTATATATTATAAGATCGTCTACAGGGAGTAAAGACTATGCAGGATAAGAATTATAATACAAAAATCATTTCCAATGAAATCAGTAAGCTTTTTGCAGATCTGGACAAGTTTATTGACAAGAAAAACGAATGTATTGATGATATCAAGAAAGTTTATCTTAATTTATCGACTAACAACTAACACCTTGCTAATAAAGCTTAAAAGTAAAGCGCAAAGCTTTACTTTTTTATTGCTCATTTAATCGCTGGTTATGCTAACGCCGCTTCGCGAAAGAAGCAGGCTTCAAAAATCATCAGGATTTTTGAATGAGGTACCAAAGGCACTTATATAAACTCAACAATCTTTCACTATAAGCCAAGATTGATGACTTTGAGAAAGGTGACTGTGTCACCAAAATCCTTTATGATTTTTTACGCTGTCCTCACATGTGTTATATTGCTTAATAAATAGGTTATTTTATAACGATATGTGGCATAGAGTTAAAGAAAATAAGAAAATGGGATTTCATGATGAAAAGAGATTATAAACAAGGATTTACAATGCTGGAAGCTCTAATAACCCTTGTAATAATTGGGGTTCTTTCCCTTATTGCAGTACCATCTTTAATGCACCAGATAAAAGACTGGCGGGTAAAAGAAGATAGTTTAATAGTTGAGCAAGCAATAAAAGAAGCCAGAAGTAATGCTATAACCAGATCTCGCACATGCCTTCTTGATTTTTCTCAAGCTGCTACACATAACGGAACAAATGGCGGGCTGGTTCAGGTTAAACAAAATGATGGTACAGTTATATCACAATTTTATTTAAGTGATAATGTTCTTTATAACAATTCTGCAAGCACTATATCAGGTGATGAAATAAGGTTTGATTTTAGAGGTCAACCAGTTGACAGCTCAGGAGCAACCTCAGGTTTTACAACGAGTACAAATCAGGTAACTATAAGTTATTATAGCGGCTCTACAGCAATAGCATCCAAATCTATTACAGTAACTCCGGTCACCGGATATACAATAATCAATAATTAGTAAGAGCCTGTCTGGTTA
>DNSU01000030.1 GCA_003499585.1 Cyanobacteria bacterium UBA9579
GTCATTTACTCCTTTAACGATCTTTTCGTGTTGTTCATCTATTTCAGGAATGCCTGTTTCCATTTCCTCTGACCATTCAAACTGTCTTTCTTCTTCCATAATCAGCACCAAATCTTTATTAATTAAGGAAACAATTTTAACAGCAGTTCTTTATTATTTTTATTGGCCAGATTACCAGATATTGCCGGAATCTTTATAATTATGTAAAATCCGACTTTTTTATTTATGCTACCTGTCTTGATTTGACCTTTTCTATGGATTTTTTTTCTTTTAAATAAGTCTTATACAGGTCATAATTGATTTGCAGGTTCATCCAGAATTCAGGTGTAGTGCCAAAATAATTGGCTAACTTTAAAGCCATTAACGGGCTTATTCCTCTTTTTTCATTATATATCTCGCTGAGAGTTTTTATGCCTACGTGTAAATCCTCAGCAAGTTTAGCCTGAGTTATACCTAGTGGCTTGGTAAACTCTTCCTGTAATATTATTCCCGGATGTGTAAAAGGTTTTACTTCTACCATATATATCTCCTTACTTGTGATAATCATCTATGTAGGCATTATAAGCATTTCCATCCCTAAATTGAAATATAAGCCTGAATTGATCATTAATTCTAATACTATAAAAGCCTTTAAGATCACCCTGTAACTTTTCAAACCTGTTTGCAGGAGGGACTCGCAAATCCTGTTCCTTATAAGAGGCATGCAGCATATCGAGCTTTCTTTTGCCAGTCTTTGCTACATCAGGAGAGAATTTTTTAGAGTGTTCACCCTTAAAAACTTTCTCTGTTTCCTTGCATTTGAAATTTATAATCATATGGATATATTATCACAATACGATAAGTTGTTCAATATTATATTTTTAAACCTGTAGATGTGAAAGAAGGGTTTATTCTGGCGGTTTTTAACGGGGTATTTTGCTTTAGAGCGTTTTGAAAATGGGAAAAAGGATTTTCATCTGTTTTAAAATATGTATATAATTTCATCTCACTAACGCTTTCATCAGTCTTTGGGGCGAATTTTTTTTCTATTTTGCTTGCCAGAAAATTTCTTATTAAAGGCGTAACTATATTAAATGCTACTACCGTGCCTATTAAGGAGGTTGCAACTTCTGTGCCTTTTACAAAATTTCTTATTGTACTTTCGTTAACATCTGATAATACATGGGGTTGTTTGAAGAATTTTACTACTTTATCTTTTACCTGAGCTTTATTTAACCCATCAAGAGCAGGTAAAAGCTTGCCTTTTTCGACCAGTGACTTGCCGAATTTTTCAAATCCTGTTGCCAGCCCGAGAAATACTCCCAAATCAAGAACTCCTTCTACGGATTCTTGTGCAATCATAAAACGTTTTTCTTTTTTTGGAATTTTATCATTGATAAGCATTCCGGCAATTAAACCTATTGAACCTATGCTAAAATTAATAGCAGCACTGTATTTTAGAAAAGCAGCTGGCTTTTCTAAAGCAAATGTAGCTATTTTGGTTATTAATTGTTTCGCCTGGTTCATCTAGATTCACCTTTTTAATGTACTTCGTACTGTATTAAGTCATCAATCATTCCAATAATACGACGTTCAAGGATACCTGCTTTAATGTGCTTTATCAGGTTTATCTTTATAGAGCTTGTCCATGACAAAGTTCATGGCTTTATTTACAAACGGCATATCCCAAATAAATACGGAAACTACTGCAGCAGATACAGCTGTTATCCAGCCTACTGCTCCTGCAAACTTTAAGCCTGCTAATTTTTCAGGTGCTATTACTGTTGGAACTTTAGACAGAGCTATATTTCTGAATTCACTGTATTCTCTTCTCAGTACTTCCGGTGATTTTTTCTTAAAAGTCTCTATTAAAGTTTCTGGTATAGCTATTTTTTTAGCATTGACCAGATGTTCTCCGACTTTTTGCCCTATTTCTCTAAAAGTAATACCGCCTAATGTAGTTATAACCATTTTTACTGCTGTTCTCACAGCAGAATATTTCCTTGTCTCATCATCTACATTTGGATTGGTTGCATCAATAAGCGTTTGCAAGGCAAGACCTGTTGCTCCAATCGTCAAACGTTGGTTTCTGGGAGAAAAGGAAGAAAATCTTGACATCTGATGGGTTAATTTTGGATTTAAATAGACCACTTTATTTCCTCAAAGGTGCACTCTCCATGTAGTAAAAGCGAAAAAAATAATTAGTTGATAGTAAAATATATAAGTTTTGTAAAATTACTTAATTTTTATTTAAACATATATGATTATAGATTCTGGCTGGAACAGTATTTGGAGTAATGCTTTCAAAGCTTTCATTATCATTTGCTTCCCATATAGTGCGCCCTTGTTCATCATAACTGATTGACCGCATTAATTTATAGGTTTTCTCTTTACAATTAAAGACAAGCCGGGCTTTTATCGTGTCTACTCCTTCTTTTTTAAGCTCATTATCGGGGTCCCTTATAATCACTTTATACCAGACATAAGTATTACTTCCTTCAGGCTCTATGCTGTCAACATCAAGATAATTAATGTTTTCCCTGTTGCTCGTTCCGATATAAACCCAATCAACAGCTAATATCGGGGTATTTATACCGAATAATGCAATTAAAGTTATAAGCAGCTTTCTCATTCCACCCCCTTAAATTTTATTAAAAGTTTAACCGTATTTTTTGCTGTTTTTATTCTCTCTTCAGGTAATCTATTATTTTTTATTTGGAATGATCTTTGACTTAATAAAGCACAAAATACCTTGTAATTGGCTGTTAATAAAAGTAGAATAAATTAGAGCCTGTCTGGCTAAAAATATAAAAATCAAGACTATAATGCAATTACAGGTTCGCCTTATGGACTGCGGTTAAA
>DNSU01000104.1:0-368 GCA_003499585.1 Cyanobacteria bacterium UBA9579
AGGGTTGCAAAAAACAAGAAAATTATTTACTCATTTATTAATAAAAATTTACCTCAATCGGCAAATATAGTATTATAATGCATTAAGATAAGAAAAATAACAGGAAGAAATATGCCCCTTAATTGGTATAAAAATATTGTCAGTAAAGCTAGAAATTACAAGAACAAGATAGGTGCTCTTGAAGATACTGTTTTAGATGAAAGACAAAGAATCAGGGATATCTTTGAAAGAAACGCATACCTTGAAAAAGAGATTTCTGTAAGAACCGGTGAATTAAATCAGGCTAACAAAAGCTTATTAACTTTAAAGCATATCTGGAGCACAATGAACTCTTCTGAACCTTTGTCTGAAGTTCTTTCTACTGTTGT
>DNSU01000104.1:444-581 GCA_003499585.1 Cyanobacteria bacterium UBA9579
CATGGTCTTTCCAGTGAGCTGGATTATCTTTATTGCGTAATATTCCAAACTTATGAAACTGAAAATTCTTCCATATTAAAAGTTAGGGCATCAAATAAGAATGAATTTGGCGAAAAAATTCAGGATATACTCCATAA
>DNSU01000104.1:759-3590 GCA_003499585.1 Cyanobacteria bacterium UBA9579
AACATATATTTGCAGGTTCAAATCCTGAAATTGGCAGTGAAGAGCTCGATCATCTGGATTCCTTGTTTGCAAACAGACTAATATCAATATTGCCTATAATTGTTCATGAAAAACCATTTGGCTGTCTTATTGCAGTTTCTATAAGAAATGAGCTTAGTGATACCGAAAGAAACTTTTTAAGCTTGTTTGTAGATCAAATAGAACTTGCAGTAACCATTGCAGGCTTGTTTGAGCAAATCAGGGAACAGGCAATTACTGATGCCCTTACAGGTTTATACAACAGAAGACATTTTGATCAATGTATAATATCAGAAGTAGAGCGTGCTACTCGTTTAAAACAACCATTCACGTTAGTTACACTTGATCTGGATCATTTAAAGTTTATTAACGACACCTACGGACACCCGGCTGGCGATGCGGCAATATGTCATATTGGAAAAATT
Source organism: Cyanobacteria bacterium UBA9579 (assembly GCA_003499585.1). GTDB lineage: Bacteria > Cyanobacteriota > Vampirovibrionia > Gastranaerophilales > UBA9579 > UBA9579. Next base: position 1,203 of record DNSU01000104.1, read on the forward strand.
TTAAAACAAAATGCAAGATCAGTAGATATCCCTGCTCGTTATGGTGGAGAAGAATTTTCGGTAATACTTCCCGGCATTGATGTTGAAGGGGGCAAAATCGCAGCAGAAAGACTTAGAGTAGCAATAGAAACTACCCCTATTGAGGGAGTAGGAAAAGTAACAGCAAGTATTGGTATTTCCACTTTCTTAACGCATACAGATTCACTAAGCGAGCTTTTTGAGCTGGCTGATCAGGCATTATATAAAGCTAAAAGAAATGGACGAAATCAGGTCCAGATTGCCAGTAAAGAGGATCAAACAGATTGGCAATTATTGGCTCTGGATGCCTTTATTGACATATTAACCAAGCAACACGTTCCTGTATCATCTACTATAGCAAATGAATTAATGCAAAAGTTAAAGACAAGCCCTATACAGGAGACAGACCTTAGCGGATTCCTCTCTTTTGTAGTTGAATCATTGGCAAAGACTTATGATTCAGTGTATCAAGGCGGCTATACACATCAAAAAATAGAGATTGCAAGCCAGCTGGCAGAAGCTATTGATTTGCCAAAAACTGAAACAGAAAAACTCTCTTTGGCTATACTGCTGCATGATCTCGGTAATCTAATGATGCCCGAAAATATTCTATTAAAACCGGGGCCTTTAACAGAAGAAGAAAAAAGAAAGTTCCTTGAACACCCTATTATAACAGCAAGAGAGATCTTAAAGCCCATAAAATCTGCTGCACCTATTATTTGCATGGTTGAGAATCATTGCGAGCACTGGGATGGAACAGGATATCCGGGCAATTTATCCGGAGATGACATACCAATAGGCTCAAGAATTATATCTATAGTTAGCGCTTACTATGGAATGACCAGCGATCGCCCTCACAGAAAAGCTCTTTCTCATGAAGAAGCAATAAGAATACTAGGGGAAGGCGCCGGTACATCTTGGGATAAAAACCTTGTCGATTTATTTATCAGAATTATTCAAAAACAAATCGAACCGGTTTAAAAATCCTTACTGCATTAAATATAAAGCAGAACATCCTCGACCTTCTCCTGTAGAAGTACAATCAGTAGCAGGTGGGAAAACATCTCCAATAGCGCCATATGGTCTAAGCCTATCTTTTAGGATATCCATACCAAATATATCTTTACCAACTGTATTTGGTTCTTTAAAACCATTTATATCTATCCATATAGAACCACATTTTTTAACTCCATATATCTCTAGCTCACAATCAAGTGATCTCCAGATTATATATACCAAATTACCGTTGCCCCCTATTAATCCGGATGGATTGTTCCAATCTACTGCAGTACCATTCATATAATAAAATCCCATATCTGGATGCCAGCAACTACCAAAAGCATTAACATTACAAGACTTAATATGAATTAAATGTTGAGCATATTTGTTCTTTATATCATTACTATTTGCAAATACTCCTGCTAATGTCCCTCCATTATCAAGCAACAGCCTTGATGTTGCTTGATTAAAGTCAGAAAATGCTTTTTTCCAGGCTGTTTTAAAATAAGCTTCCTGAACATTTTGCATAAGAGTAGGTATAGTATAACTGGCTATTACTCCTATTATCGTCAAAGATAAAAGAAGTTCTGCAAGCGTAAAAGCCTTTTGTAACGGGAAACTAGCCTTTTTATTCATAATTTACATCTAAATTCATAATTTATAAAATATTATAATATTTTATTCACTAACTAGCAATAATTTGGCATTTATTTTGCCTTTGTGTTAAACAAATATAAAGATCACATTACAAAAGGGAAAGAGAATGGCTGATCCAAAAGTGGGTAATATCGTTGATCACTTATGGAAATGGATTACCACATATAAAGATCGTGAGCTGGTAAAAGATACGTCAAAAATATACAGCACAAAATTTGATGGATTCATCAATAGTACATTCTCTGATCCGTTATCCTTTTCAGTCTTTGAAATATCTGATAAAGGCGAATTAATTATAGATGATGTGACAAAGTTAGTTGAAAGCCAGGCAGCATTCTTCCTATTTGTTAACACAAAAACAGGATGGATCGTGGCAGTTAAAAACAAACCGGAAAATGTTAAAAAATTAATACAAAAAGAAGCTATACAAAGTCTAAAGATAAGAATCATACCATAAATTAGGTGATAAGTAGTAAAATAACGTGGCTTAGCCACTTGGAGCATTACTAAGATGAGTGAGACAGAAAATTTAATATCAAAATTACGAAATATCGCAATCATTGCACACGTAGACCATGGCAAAACAACCCTTGTAGATTGCATGTTAAAACAAAGCGGCGTATACAGAGAAAATGAAAATATTCAGGAAAGAGCTTTAGATTCCAATGACCTCGAAAGAGAAAGAGGAATAACAATTAATATTACTCACGTCGA
>DNSU01000104.1:3645-3770 GCA_003499585.1 Cyanobacteria bacterium UBA9579
GAGAAAGAGGAATTACAATTTTATCAAAGAATATTTCTATTAATTATGGCGATTACAGAATTAATGTAGTGGACACCCCCGGTCACGCAGACTTTGGCGGTGAAGTTGAGCGGATACTTGGCATG
>DNSU01000123.1:0-8631 GCA_003499585.1 Cyanobacteria bacterium UBA9579
GGCATCAAGGCTCCTTCAATAATCTACCTACCTTTATTAAGAATTTAAGAGCAAAAAACATGAACATATCTTAATTTTTTATGAAATTTAAAAGTTATTTTTCAGGAGGAGTCTTTAGCTTAACCGTGTTGAAATACTTTTCAGTTATTTTTTGATCGTATTTGTCAAGTTCACTTCCTGAAACAATGATTTTATTCTTACTGTCAGAACTATCTATAACGCCTATAATACCTTCTGTTTCTCTATTAGTATTGCCTGTTAGACTTATTTTAGCTTGTATATAGGGTACATCTTGGCCAAACGCTTTAAACGCACCTGTTTCACCAAGTTCAAGTTTACTTAACTTAACAGGTAAGCTGTCAAACCTTGCAGCAACTTTTTTTAGTTCAGCATTGATTGTAGTAGCGTTTACATCTCTCTTAGTAAGTTTCAATATTGGCCCGGGGTCTATAATGGCTAACTTTTGTTTAGTCTGTGTATGTTCTGCTATAACTGCATTGGCTCCAAACATATTTATTGTTCTTGTTAATTTATATTCTTTAGGGATTTTTGAAAAATCTCCATATTGCTGTGCCCTTGCTTCAACTTCTGTCTGAGCAGGATGAAGCTTTGCATCAACAAAGTCTTGAATATAATTTAACCCTCCACAGGGAAATAAAATCACATATCCAACGCAGGCAATAGCTATAGTTGATATAATAGTTCGAATGAAATTAAAAAGACAACCAAAACAGCCAAACATAATATTTTATAAAACCCTTTCAGCATAAGATTTTTCACAATTTAAAAAGCATAGAAATGTTATTTGATAAATAGCATAATATTAGTAGGTGTACCTATAATATAACTCAAATGTTCACTTTTATCTGCTTTTTAAAGTTAAAATCATCATTATAATTGAGATTTTTTACTTATTTTAAAATATACATGTTTATATTTTTGATTTATATTATAAGGAAGGTATAAGCTAAGTTTAAAGCAAAAATGGGAATGAAATATGTCTGAGAGTGGAAATATACTTAAAAGCTTCGAAGTAAATTTAGAAGACGCTACTCCTATGCTGCGTCAGTATCTGGAGACTAAAAAGCAGTATCAGGGAATAATTCTGTTTTACAGAATGGGTGATTTTTATGAAACTTTTTTTGAAGATGCAGTAATTGCAGCTAAAGATCTTGAAATAACTCTTACTAGCAGAGAAGGGGGCAAGCTAGGCAGAGTTGCCATGGCTGGGATTCCTGCGAAAGCCATTGATAATTACTTATCAAGACTTATTGAAAAAGGTCATAAAGTCGCTATTTGCGAACAGATGGAAGATCCTTCTCAAGCTAAAGGACTTCTTGATAGACAGGTTGTCAGAGTTATTACAGCCGGAACAATTACAGAGACAAATTTGCTTGAATCTACTAAAAATAATTACCTGGCAGCAGTAATTAAAACATCGAAAAGTGAATTTTTTGGACTTGCATATATCGATATCTCAACAGGTGAATTTAGAATAACAAAAGCTACTTTAGATCAGCTCATTGATGAATTAAGCAGAATTTCTCCGTCAGAAATTCTTGCTCCTGTTAAAAAACAGGCCATACAGGCTTTTCAAATTGTACCAGAAGAAGTAATAGATTTACCAGAAGTTATAACAAGCAATTATAGCTGCACAAAAAGAGGTTACTCTTCTTTTTCTCAGGAAAAATCTGTAGAGAAAATTAAAGAAGTATTTAATGTAACTTCTTTGGAATCATTTGGTTACCCTAATCATACCCTGGGTATAATGGCAGCTGGCGCTATTGTTGAATATCTTGAAGAAACACAGAAACAGGGAATACCAGAATTTGACACCCTGATTCCTTATATGCTTACTTCTTATGTATCTATGGATGCCAATACAAGAAGAAATCTGGAGCTTGTACAAACAGTTCGAGATAACAACTATAAGGGAAGCTTACTCTGGGCAATTGATAAAACCTGTACAAATATGGGGTTACGGCTTCTTAGGAAATGGATTCAGCAGCCTTTAAAAGACGTTAATAAAATTAAATCTCGGCAAAATGCAGTTGAAGAGCTTCTTGAAAACAGTAAATTAAGACTGGAGATATCTTCTTTACTGGATAAAACTTATGATATAGAAAGACTTGCCACAAGAATAAGCAATAATACGGCTAATGCCAGAGACTTTATTGCTTTAAAAGATTCTTTAAAGCTGCTTCCTGAATTTGGAAAACTTTTAAGCAATGCAAAATCACCATTTTTATCTGTATTTGCAGAGGTAAAAGAAGAATTGGTTGATTTTAGCAGTATTGTAGAGAGAACTATCGCTGAAAATCCTCCTGTAGGTCTTAAAGAAGGTAATTTGATAAGAAGAGGAGTAAGTGAGGAGTTAGACTATCTTAAAGAGCTTTTAACAGGTGGAAGAGAATGGTTAACCAAATTTGAAAATGACGAAAAAGAAAAAACAGGCGTTAGGTCTTTAAAAGTTGGTTATAGTAAAACTTTTGGCTATTTTATAGAAGTTACTCATGCTAACACCAATCTGGTTCCCGATTATTATATTAGAAAACAGACTTTAACTAATGCTGAAAGATATATTACACCTGAATTAAAAGAACATGAAACTGAGGTTTTAAGTGCTGAAACAAGATCTATAGATCTTGAATATCAAATATTTTCTGATTTAAGAGAATATGCAAAAGAATTTGTACAGCCAATGAGAGAAATTGCAAAAGCCCTTTGTGCACTTGATGTGCTTTTATCCTTTGCAAACGTTGCTGTTGAGTTTAATTATGTGAAACCTGAAATCGATGAGTCTTATGATTTATTGATAAAAGAAGGGCGTCACCCTGTAATTGAAAAGCTTTTACCATTAGGTAAGTATGTGCCTAATGATCTCGATTCAAAAGGTGGTGATGTAGGATCACAAAATACTTGCCAGTTTATGATTTTAACCGGCCCTAATATGGCAGGAAAATCTACTTATATGAGACAGAATGCGCTTATCGTTATTCTTGCTCAGATAGGAAGCTTTGTACCAGCTAAAGCCGCTAAAATAGGTATTGTAGATAAAATATTTACCAGAGTAGGAGCTGTAGATGATCTTTCTACTGGTCAGTCAACTTTTATGGTGGAGATGAATGAGACGGCTTTAATTCTTAATTCTGCGACTGATAGAAGCCTCATTTTGCTCGATGAAATTGGTCGGGGCACAAGTACTTATGATGGTGTTGCAATTGCCTGGAGTGTGGCTGAGTATATTGTAGAAAATATTAAAGCAAGAACAATATTTGCTACTCATTATCATGAAATGAATGTAATGTGTGAAAGATATCCTCAAATTGCCAATTATCAGGTGACAGTCAGAGAAAATAATCATGAAATTGAATTCTTAAGGCAGGTCATTCCCGGTGGAACTAATAGAAGTTATGGTATTCAGGTAGCTAAAATGGCAGGATTGCCAAATTCTGTTATTTCAAGAGCTGAAAATCTTATGAGCAGAATGCAGAAAGATTATACGGCTAAACTTCCTAATGCTAAAAAGAATTCTAATGATGATATTGAAGTAAATTCACCGCAATTGTCACTGTTTATGGAAGTGTAGCAAAGGTGCAGAATTCTGCACCCTACAAGCTCGCAATGATAATGCTTAATTTTGTTATTTAAACCAATTCTTTTAGCACGCTGTCTGTTGCAAAGGATTTGTTTAATGTGCAGAAGTGTAAGCCCGGGACACCGTTTTCTAGTAATTCTTTGCATTGATTGATAGCATATTCAATGCCTATCTCTCTTACAGCTTTATTATCGTCCTGATATTCTTTTAATTTTGCCATAAGTTTATCAGGAATGGTGCAGCCGCACATAGAAATCATTCTTTCTATCTGTGCAACATTTGTTATTATCATTACACCCGGAACTATAGGAATATTAATCCCTGCTTTTTGTGTTTTATCAAGGTAATTCAAGAAGTAATTATTATCATAAAATAGCTGTGTAATGATTACATCTGATCCTGCATCGACTTTTTTCTTTAAATTGACTATATCCTGCTCGAAAGACACACACTCCTGATGGCCTTCAGGATATCCTGCAACCGCAATTCCCAAATCTGTATGAGATTTTATAAATTCAACAAGCTCATTAGCATAACCAAAACCATTTTTGGGTTTTACGAACTTTGTTTCCCCCTTTGGAGGATCACCTCTTAGTGCCAGAATATTTTCAATACCTGCATTTTGGACTTGTTTTATATACTCAAGAGTTTGATCTATCTCTGTACCAACACATGTGAAGTGTGGCAGAGGTTGAATATTAAGTTCATTTTTTACTTTTAGAACCAGTTCAAGTGTTTTTTCTCTTGTGCTTCCTCCAGCTCCGTAAGTTACGGAGATAAAGGAAGGATTATATTTCGATAAAACTTTTAATTCCTGAAATAAAGCATCTATTTTAGGTTCAATTTCTGGAAATTCTCCTTTTGGCGGGAAAATTTCGTATGAGATAACAGGTTTTTTAGAATTATAAATTTCTTTTAACTTCATTTATGATTTTATTTCTTATTTAATTAGCTAATAAACTATAATGCGTGAGTATTATCAATATAATATCAGAAATTTTATCCCTATCAAATAATAAAAAGAAGCAGGTAAATTCACCTGCTTCTTTTATCTGTGTCTTTACTAGTTATAAGCTATATCATCAACAATTTTTGGGGTGATAAGTATTACTAGTTCTGATTTGGTATGATCCATGCTCTTATTTCTAAATAGAGAACCAAATACTGGTAAATCACCTGCAAATGGGATTTTGCTTATTGTTTCTATGTCTGTTTCTTTAATTAGTCCTGCTATTGCCAATGTTTCTCCTGATTTAACTCTTGCATCCTGAAGAATGACTTCTCTTGTCGAGATCAAGTTTGCATAACCGCCATCACCAGGAGCACCAACATCGACTCTACCTTTTAGAGTGGTAATAGATGGTCTGACTTTTATAGTAACAAAGCCGTCTTCACTTATTTTTGGAAGTATATTCAGAACAATACCTATATCAGACAATTCAGGAGTATTTATAATTGCACCTGTCTGAGCTTCTCTTGTTACTGTCATTCTGCTTACAATCTGGTCTGTAATTTTTACTAAGGATTCACTTCCGTCAAGTGCAAGAACAGTTGGATTGGCCAGTAATTTAGCTTTATTGGTTTTGATCAGGGAGTTTAATCTTACACCAAATTCAGAGGATACACTTCTAATTGTATTCAATGTAATTCCTGCTTGATCAGCTGCTGTGCCAAAGCCTAAACCAAGGTCACTTGTGGATGCATTAAATCCGCCGGCAAAAGAACCGCTTTGTGATCCATATAAAAGACCCAGGTCATTATCATCTGTTTTAGTTAATTCTATTAATGAAACTTCAATTGCAACCTGTGGTAATGCTTTGTCTAAGTAGTTTATGGTTTCTTGAGCCAGCATAATGTCTTCCTGAAGCCCTGCTATTAAAATAGAATTAGTTCTTGTATCAGGAATAACTATTGCACTACCGTCATTATTGTTTACTTCTATGTTCTGAATGGATGCTGATCTATTTTGTATTTTGATTTCGCTTGCTAGTTGACTTGCATCATTAAAGCCTGAACCGGATTCTAATGTTTCAACTTTACCTCTAATGGTCTTTCCTGCTATTAAGTTGCTTTGTCCTGTGGAAGTCCCTACTGCCGCAGGAGCCTGTCCTGGCTGAGCTGCAACAGCTTGCAATGCTAATCCGGAAGATTCATTTACAGTGTATCCTTTATTAAATATGCTTGCTTCTAAAATCTTTGCTATATCAACAGCATTAGCATTATTAAGCTTAAAAGCCTTTATGTATTTTCTGTTTAATCCTTTTTTTGCCATTGCAGGTCTTGAAGCAACAAAGATAGTATTGTTTTCAACTCTGAATTCAAGTTCCTGACTGGTTAGTATTACTTTCATAGCATCATTTAAGGAAACATTCTTTAGATCAGCATTGATAAAGCCTTGAACGCTATTATCCAGAATGATGTTTTTACCGCCTTCTTTGGCAAGTATTCTTAAAACGGACGGTACATCAATGTCTCTGAGAATTAAATCGACTTTCTTTGTCGCAGGAAATGCATTAAATTCTCTGGATAAGCTTAATAACTTAGGATCCTTGCTAATTGAGACTGTTGTTGTTTGTTTAATAACATTTACCGCATCATTTTGCGGATTTTCAACAGCAAATCCGGGTAAATGATGAAACAGCATAACTGCTGAGAGTATCCAGGAAACGGGTAAAACTATTTGTTTTGATCTAAGTTTCATATACACCTCGCATATATTAATTACTCTTATTATTTGTTTAAATTCTTAATCATCTTTATATCACTTCTATCCTCTATATCATTGAGGCTTTTGATACTTTTTGTGATTATTTCACCGTCTTTTTTAAATTTTGCTATCAGGCTTTTATGGTCAATATTTAAAACCCTTACTCCCTGGAATGATTCGTTAACCTTTAAAGATTCGGTTGCTCCATTAACACTTACAATAACTTTATCGCCAACAAATCCTTTTATTGCAACGGATTCTTCAGGCAGAAGATAAGGATTTGTATTGTAATCTAACTTAGGAAGCTCGCCAATAGTAGGTAATCCATTTATATAAGAAGGTCTAGGGGGTGGGGGTAAAAATCCGGTTTTTGCATTAGCAAGTATATCCTGAGACATTTTTCCACCCAGTCCTGAAAAAGGATCTTGTTTTCCGGCAGAACCCAGGGCTAGTTTAGCCAAACTGGCTTTATCAGAAGGCTTTATTGCTTTTGTCAGATCTATTTTATCAGTTGTTTTGTCTTTTTGCTCTTTTACAACAGGTTGATCTGCAACAGGCATTTTTTCTTTTATCTGCTGTTTTACTGTAGGAACTGTCTTATTAACTACAATGACCTGCTGGTTAGGTTTGGTTTTTCGGGCATAGCCGTAATAATAATATGTTACGGCAAATAACAACAGGACAAGCAGTATTAATAATACTTTTTTAGTTCCCTCGTTTTTTTCTGCCTTAAAATCCTTTTCTTCAAGGTTATTATCAATGAATTCTTCTTGATTCATTACAATTTGTCCTCTTTTTTAGGTTCATCAGAATTATTTTCAGTTATATTCTCGGTTAATTTATAAACAGCACTGCTGATTTGTACTTCTACCTTAGGTCTTATGGTTTCTTTTCCACAGTTCATTATAGAAATGCTATCAATTGTAATTCTTCTCTGGTAATTCTCTAAAGCGTTAATAAAATTCATTACATCGGGGTAATAGCCAATAACTTTTATTTGCACAGGGATAGTTGATAAAGTGATAGGAGCTACTTCAGCTTCCGTTTCTTTTGCTTTTCTCCTGGTACTTTTTTTCTTAGTTTCTTTTGGTTCGTTTGGATCCTCAATTTTAATAACTTTTTCAGCACCTGTACCAACAGAGAAAACACTTACATTAAAAGATTTTGAGAATTTTCCCATATCGACTAACAGTATTGCCAAATCATCTTCAGAAGGAACCTTTATTTCAAAACCGGCTAATTTATCTTTTAGTTCCTGAACTTCTTTTAACAACTTTTTATTGTTTCTTAAGGATTCTACCTGAGCTTGCGTATCACTATATGCCTGCTTCTCAACTTTTAAATCATCTTTTAGCTGATTCATATTTGCAACAGCCGGCATAATGAAATATACAATAACCACTAGTGTTATTAATGCCGGAAATAAGCTTATTAGAATTATTTTTCGTGATTTGTTCATATATTTACCCTGTTTTTATTTTAATGGTGCTGTAAACTGATACTTTAATTAATTTAGGTAAATTACTCTTTTGTTTCTTTCTTGGAAAGATCAAGAGAAGTCTCTATTGTGAAATTGTAAGCTTCATCTTTTTCAACATAATCAGCTGTTTTAATTACTGCATTTGCCAGATATGAGCTTAGTAAGCTGTTTTCATTAATATTTAAGACAAAGAAGGAAATTTGTTCTAAAAGGTTTTCTTTTGGGCTTCTTCTTGAATTTGTATGACCCTGTATATTTAAACCTATTCCGGAACTTGCTGCTTTTGCTTTTAAAATCTTTGTTATTTTAATATCTTTAGGAACAGTATTTTCAATATCGGTTAAAATACTATGCCAGGGAAGTATTGAGCTTTCTACCTGATTTTGTGCAAGCAGTTTCAAATCAAGTATTTTCTTGTCTTTAAGCAGGTTTTTATATATTGATTTGTTTGTTGCAAGTTCTGCTTTTAATTTTTCATGTTCTATCCTTAATTCAGACAACTCTGAACTAATTTTTTGAGCTGAATAAGAAGCTGAAAAACCTATACCAGCAGATAAAACTAATACAACCAGAGCTCCTGTTGTTAAAGTAAATGAAATTAATCGTGTTTTATCATCAACATTTTCTATTAATGCTGGAGTTTTCTTAGTTTCTTTATCTTTTTTTCCTATTAAATTTATATTAATCGTTCTCAATCTTGCAGTCCTTTCAGTGCTAATCCTACACTAGTGGCAAGCGCCGGAACTTTAAATCTGTTAATGGAATTATCATCAATGTTATACTTTATGTTGTTTAATGAATTACATAATATAGTATCGATTTTTAATCTGTTTGCTATGTATTTAC
>DNSU01000123.1:8688-11215 GCA_003499585.1 Cyanobacteria bacterium UBA9579
TAATCTGTTTGCTATGTATTTATCAATATTTTCAATGCATACTCCTGACCCGCCTACTATTATTTTTCTGATTTCCTTGGCTTCGGTGTTTTGTGAGTAATAAAATTCAATAGTTTTTTGAATTTCACTTGAAATATTGTTATAAATCGTTCTGACAGCCGCTGCAGCTTTACTTAATTGAGGATCCATATCTTCTACATTCATACCGGGAATAATGAGTGCTACTTCAGGTAAAAGTTTTTCTACAGCTGAATTATCAATTTCAAGACTGTGAGAAAGGGAGTCAATTATATTTTTTCTGCCTATCTGAGCATTATTTGAGAATAATGGCATGCCTTTATGAATAATATTTATATCTGTATTTTCATGGCCAATTAATACTGATATGTAAATACAATCGGTATCATCTATTAATTTGGCATTTATCAGGGTTCTTATCATTGCAAAAGGAATAACATCTACGCTTGTAACATTTAAGTCAGATCCATAAAGATGTTCCAGATAATTATTTACCATTGTTTTTGCTGAAGCTGCCATAACAACATCAACTTTTCTACCTGATTCTTCCTGCCTTTTTGTATTTTCTAAAATGTCAAAATCAATATTAACCTCTTCAATAGGCATAGGAATATGCTTTGATGCTTCCTGCTGAGCAATAATCATAAGTTCGTTTAGTGGTAAATCAGGTAAAGTAATTGTCTTAATAAATGTAATGCTACTTGGTATGGCTATGTTTACTGTTTTTGAATCAAATTTATGTTCATCAAGCAGTTTTTGCAAAGTCTCTGTAAAAACGGTTGAATTGCTTATTACACCATTTTGAATAACTTCTTCATTAAAAGGTTCATAAGCGAAATCTTTTAAAATAATTTCATTATTTTTTCTATGCAGCGAAATAGCTATAATTCCATCAGGGGAAATATCCAACCCGATTTGAAGTTTGTGATTTCTTTTAAAATTAAATACCATTCCTTACACTTATCCTATTTTTTTATATATCTAAACACTAATCTATTACTAATTAATACCTGTTTTTATCATTCATTTGAAGTATTTTTTCTGGATTTATCATATTAACTAACCCTGTCAAAAAAATTGTTAAACTTTGGTACATTGGATTAAGTGTGTATGTTCTTAACTTCTAATTAAGGACTAACAATGTTTTAAGAGAATTAATTAAGTCTGTTTTACTTATTTTGTATAATACACCTTTTTTAAAAAAAACATAAGTTTCTAAAATAAAAAACTTTGTTTTGATTTTAAGAAAAAAATGATTAAGTTCGATTTTATTGAGTTTTAGCTCAAAAATTTAAGTTTACATTTTTTTACTTTTCAGAACGCCATTTCTTATTTTCAAAAACATTTTTCCTGTGCTTCAATAATATCAATGTTCTTCGGGTTTGCTATAATGACTAGGTAAAAAAGCCTTCTCTAATTTATTAGAAAAAGCTTTTAAAGAAAGATTTATTTTTATATCAGGCTGCCCTCAAATAACACCTGTAAATACTCATTTAGGCAGGCCGTGATTTTTATTAGTATTCTTGCTGTAGTTCATCTTCCTGAGAGTCAGAAATAATATTTTTCTTTAACGCTGTCATGACAGCCTGAGTTCTATCTTCAACTTCCAGTTTCTGGAAAATATTTTTTATGTGAGTTTTTACCGTATTTAAGCTAATATACAGCTTCTCTGAAATTTCTAAATTGCTAAAACCTCTTGCAATATGATTTAAAATATCTACTTCTCTTTCTGTTAGTATAGATTCTGCTGATTTATTTTCTTTTCCAGCTTTCTTGACAAAATTATTTAAAACAACTCTGGCTATAGACGGATCTAACCAGGAAGCTCCTTCATATGTAGTTCTTATCACAGATACCAATGTCTCAGGATTAATATCTTTAAGACAATATGAATGTGCCCCTGCTGTGAATGCTTCCAGTACATTTTGATCACTGTCATGAGATGTAAGCATAACAATTTTAGTTAATAATTCAAGCCTTTTTACTTCCTTGGTTGCTTGAATACCATCCATTATTGGCATGCCAATATCCATTAATACCACATCGGGTCTTAACTCCTGTATCATATCTATAGCGATTTTACCGTTTTCTGCAATTCCAATAACGTTAATATCTTCAAACAGCTTGAATGTAGTACTTAAACCTAAGGTAGTAAGCTTAGAATCATCTGCAATCAATATTTTTATAACTTGTTTTTCTTCCATATAAAAGCCCTTATATTTCAACAGGTATTGTAAATTTAAATGTGCTTCCTTTACCTTCAACAGTTTCCGCCCAGACACATCCTTTATGTTTAGTTATTACTTGATATGTATAATACAAGCCAAGTCCTGTGCCTGCAGGCTTTCTGCCTTTACTAAAGGAAAATCTTTTAAATAATTCTTCTATCTCTTCTCTGGCTATGCCTATGCCATCATCTTTAACACTAACTATAACTGTATTAGATATATTTACAGGTTTTCTTAGTGTTGTATATTCATCTATACCTGCTTTTGGATCATAAAGAGTC
>DNSU01000123.1:11280-12759 GCA_003499585.1 Cyanobacteria bacterium UBA9579
CTTTTGGATCATAAAGAGTCTTTTTGTCTCCCACATATTCTATTGAACATATAATTTGTCCTCTATGAATGCCATTAGTTATAGCATTACTAATTAGATTGTGTAAGACTCTCTTTATTTCTCTTTCATCAGCCAGGACAAGAATACTATCTTTATTTGATTCCAAGGAAATGGTAATTTTTTTATCCTGAGCCAGGGATTTAATCTGATCTATGGAATTTTTTGCCAATTTAACAATATCGAATTCGGATTTAATAAGATCAGCATTACCTGAATCATATCTATATACTTCTAAAAGAGTACTTACCATTTCTAAAGAAGAATTATTGGTACTTTTAATTAAGTCCAAAACCTCTTTTTGCTCCTCTGTTATTGGACCATAAGCTTCTTTCAGTACATAATTAATGGTTTGATTTTCGGCTAACATTGGAACTTTAAGATCATGAGTCAATGTAGCCACAAAATTATCTCTTAATTGCTCCTGTTGCTGCAAATTATCTGCCATCTGATTAAAAGCGGTAGCTAATTGAGCTATTTCATCATTTCCTCTGATTTTTACTCTTTGATGTAAATATCCTGATGCAATGGATTTTGCAGCAATTACAAGTTTTAAAAGAGGAGTTGTTATTGTTCTTGCAAATAAAGCTGCAATTACAATAGCTACAATCAAGCTCATTACAGAGATTAAACTAATTAACTTTACATTATTACTTCCCGAATTGCTAAATTTATATTCAGCAATTCCAAGATACATTGCAGCAATGATCTCTCCTGAAAAGTTCTTTATGGCCTCATATTGACCCATCTCAAGCCTATTGGGCTGCTGTATACTTGCAAAATAAAGTTCACCTGATTTAATATGACTGAAAAAATCATTATTTACCAGCTCTTTTTCAGATTTAGCTTTATCAGGTAAGTCTACGTTAGTTGTTATGATTTCAGGCTTGTTATCTAAAACCTGATACATGGTCAAACTGGCTCCTGATAAAGCCTTAATTGCATAAGGAATTTTTCCGCTATCTTTTAATGATTTGCTCACTAATAAAACAGCTACAATTTGTTTTTTATCATTAAAAATAGGCGACACAGCAATTTGTGAGAGTCCTAAATAATTATCATTTTTTGAAAAAATTCCCTTATTTATACCCGGAATAGATTCTAAATTAGGTATAATCTCCGTTGATGCATTTACTTTACCTTCAAAAGCAAGATTAATTAGCTTTTGCAGTGAATTGGATTTATCATATTTTATTAAAAAATTGCTTTTCTCTATTATCAAAGCAAGATCTATTTCAAAATCATTTATAAAACTGGAAAGATCTTCTAGTAAAACTTTTTTATTTCCAGATGCCATATATTCTTTGTAAGAATTGTTTAAATGCAATTTTGCAGTATGAGTTGTCAGTAGCTTTAAAGCATCTAGTCTATCCTGATATTTTTGTTTTGATAATAATGAGCTGTAACCTAACTCACTTCTTG
>DNSU01000123.1:12830-16715 GCA_003499585.1 Cyanobacteria bacterium UBA9579
TAACTCACTTCTTGTACTATCAACCATATTCTGGTTAATAATACTTGTAGAAAAATTACCTACAACCATAAGTGGAATAACTGTTATAAACAAAACAAGGGTCAGAAGTTTTGTTGTAAGTGTATCAATAAATTTTAAATGGTTTTTAATACGATCAACTATTTTCATTTTTTATTCTTTATTTTACACACATCTTCACGATATTTTTATTATATACCAGTACTGAAGGTATACCCAATAATCTAAATAGCTGAAAAAAGAAGTTTTAATCCTGTTCATTTTAAATAAGTCTAATAAGAACCTGTCTGGCTAAAAATTTAAAAATCAGGCTGGGAAATAACTGGCAAAAATAAAACTAGAGTAATTCCTGCTTTTTGAGATTCTCTTTTATCTTATCAAGGCCTGATTGAATAATTCTTGAAACTCTGGAAGAGGAAATTTTCAGGTCTTCTGCTATTTCTTTTATCTTTTTATCCTTAAAAAATCTTGTCTCCAAAACCATTCGCTCTCTTGGAGGTAAGTATTTTATAGCATTTTTGATAGCTTTATTTAATTCTCCGAATTCAAGATTTTCTTCAGGAGTTAAAGAAGAATCTTTTATCTGCACAGGATTTTCTGCATCTGCAAGATCATCTATTGAAAGAATAGCCCCATAAATAGCTTCTCTAATTTGACATTGATCTATTCCTTCAGTATTCCCGTCAACTATATCTTTTGAATCTTCTTTATGAGATTGATGCTTAAAGGCATACCATTTGTATCTACGTCTAAGCTCGTTTCTAATAGCCCACTTTATAGCCGTTGACATATAAGAAATATTAAAGTCACTGTATTTAGAATTAGTCAGTATAATATATACAGCAATAGCACCAATATTAACCAATTCCGAATAATCAATTAAGTGTGCAGATGTTTTTAACCTTGTATATTCTATTCGGGCAATGGTCTCAATTAATTCTATGTAGTCATTAACTGTTTTCTCTGTTGACTTATTTAAAGATTCTGATGATTGCATATGCTCTCAATGTTGTTTAACTATTATTAAGTATTTTACAACATTAACCATTAAAATAAATATATTAATTTCAAAACTCATTTTAAAATAGTAGGTCAGACTATTTTAATAACGAATAAATTTATCTCTCATTATGCCTTCTTCGTGCAATATTCTCTTTATTAAAAAGATTAAATGAACAGGAAATAGTATAACCCATATTAGCCAGGCTTTACAGATTAAAATTACGGCTATTAACTCTGGTATAACGTTTAAAAAGTAATTAGGATGTCTGAAATATCTAAAAATAAAACTTTTATTTAAGCAGTGATCTCTAGCTATGATTAGCTTGAACGTCCATAGATTGCCTAATTGATACATTACAATGCAAAGAATTATAGTTGAAAAAATATAAATTATAATTCCTGCTTGAGTTATGACATCAAATTGAGTTTTTCTTATAACGCCTTCCATAAAAGCGGAAAAATAAAGTAAAGTATGCGAAATTATTAAAATAACACTGTTAAACTTGCCATATTCAACCGCCCCAAAGAGTTTTAGGTTTTTTTCATTTTTATTTGATATTCGAAAGCTAAGCAATCTTATAATTACCGCTGCAAAGAAAGTTAAGACAATTTTTGTTTCCATATATCACTGGTTCTCAAAAAGTAATCCAACGATTTTATATCAAAATAAAATACTCACTAATATTAATCATTAGAATAATTCATTCTGCCTTTTTGTCTAATATTATTAGTTTAGTGATAATATCCCTAAGCTAGAGTATTTCTTGAAGGAAAAGCCGTGATATCAAAAATTATTTCTACATCCACTGCTACTCCCGAATATAGATATAATTCAGGAGAGATAATTGAACACATAAAAAAATGGGTTAAAAATCAGCCTGAATCATACCAGAAAAAAGTTGTTAAAATCTTTGAAGGGGCTCAAATAGATCAAAAATACAGTATTTTGCCCATAGAAAAGATCTTTTCTCCTATGACGTTTGAAGAAAAGAATAATCATTATATAAATGCGGTAATTGATTTAGGGGCGAAAGTTCTTGATGATGCTTTAAAAAAAGCTGATTTAGAAGCTAAGGATATTGATTATATTATAACTACAAGCTGTACAGGGTATATGATACCTTCATTTGATGCATATTTAATAAACGGGTTTAACTTTAAGCAAGATATTCAGCGGCTTCCTGTTACAGAGATGGGATGTGCAGGCGGGGCTGCCGGGTTAATTTATGCAGATCATTTTTTAAAAGCTTATCCCTATAAAAATGTAGCGGTTATTTCTGTTGAAATACCCAGTATCACTTTTCAATACAATGACTTTTCTATAGATAATGTTGTAGGTTCAGCAGTCTTTGCTGATGGAGCAGCATGTGCAATTCTTGGACCAACAACCAAGTTTGCCCCTGAAATAATTGATACTCAGATGCATCATTTCTCAAATACTACTGATATACTTGGATTTAACCTGACAAATAGCGGGTTTAAAGTTGTTTTAAGCGAAAAAGTACCCGATAAAATTATCGAGTACTTTGAAAATACTATGGTTCCTTTTCTAGCCAGGAATAATTTAGCTATAAAAGATGTTAATAACCTTATTTTCCATCCCGGAGGCAAAAGGATAACCTTAATGATACAGGATTTTATGAATGAATTTGGAAAAGAATTAACAGAATCAAAAGAAATAATGAGGCTCTATGGCAATATGTCCAGTGCAACGGTCTTATTTATCCTTGATCGATTTTTAAACAAAAACATAAGACCTGATGATTATGGACTTATATTAGGTTTTGGGCCAGGATTTGCCGCACAAAGCCTGCTTTTAAGATGGCATTAAACTATTGTTAATAAGTTATTTATCTGAGGAATGGTGGTTCTCAAAAGGGTAACTATGGTATTTATCTGTTGATTTGTATTTGCCAGCTGGTTAATTTGCGGGGCAAGACTTCTGATTAAACTTGCTATTTCAGGATTAACTGTTATTAGTGTCTCAATATTTTGTGTATTGTTGGTAATAATGGCAATAACAGTGTTTAAATCCTGTGTAGACAGATTGAGGTTGGCTATTCTATCATAATTATTGATGAAAAATGATTGAAGCGCCTGTAATTGTTGTGCGTTTAAGCCAATTCTAAGTGCTGCAGGATTAACATCAAAATATGAAAGAACGGCATTTATTTGATCAGCAGACAGATTGAGGTTTGGAATCTGGTTAACATAGTTGGTTAGAAATACACGAATAATTTCCAGTTGCTGCTGGGTAAGACCAAGGTCTACTGTTGGAATTGTATTCAAGGTATTTCTGATTATATCAGGAGTTCTTGGAATGTTAAGAGTCTGAGGAGCCTGAGCTTGAACTTGCCCTAAGGATATTCCTGCTGTAATTACAACAAGTAAGCTTGTTTTTATTGTCGTTTTTACTAAGTTAATTAAGTTTATTCCGAAATTTTTCATATAATATCCTCTCTTTATTTAATAGCCTTAATTTTGACATGGTTAATGCTGCTTATATAAATTTCAATATACATAAGGCTAATATAAAAGGATTTATTTTAAGTAATAGTTTTATATTATTTAATAATTACGACAAGTTCCAGACTGTCTGATAGGCAAAAGGATCATGGCCTTTGACCTTTTTAAAGTTTTCAGTAACTTTTTCTATACATAAAGCACAGACCAATTTATCTTCTATTTCATTAAACAGCCTTTTTATCCCCTTTTTCCTGTCATAGTTATAGTCTTTAATCATTGTGACATACTCTATTTTCATAACATTTTCCCCAAATACTCCTTAGATAAGGATATCAATACAGCCATTTAGGGGCAAATTTGTTAAGTAAGTTTAGTCAGAGCCTGTCTGGTTAAAAAATA
>DNSU01000092.1:0-364 GCA_003499585.1 Cyanobacteria bacterium UBA9579
GGTACACCATAGGCATGAGCTATAAACAGTATAGAAATAGTCTGGAATATAGCTGTTCCATCTTTGCTCATTGTGATTCCAAGTGGTAAGACGAAGCTGCAAATTTTGCTTGAAATCCCTGCTCTTCTTTCACAGCAGGCAATTGTTACAGGTAGTGTGGCTGAGCTGCTTGCTGTTCCGAATGCCACCATCATTGCCTCTGCGATCGCTTTATACAGGTTTGTAAAGCTTATCTTGCCTAATACTTTAAGCAGTACTGGATAAGTTATGAATAACTGAATAGCAAGACCCAGTATTACTGTAATTATGAATGGCGAGAGTTCACTGAATATCTTTAATCCGGATTTTGCAACTGTAAATGCCG
>DNSU01000092.1:431-3376 GCA_003499585.1 Cyanobacteria bacterium UBA9579
CCAACTGTAAATGCCGTAAGTGCAAATATACCCGGAGTTGCAAGTACCATTATCCAGTCTGTAACTCGCATTGTCGCTGCAAATGTTGACTCGAAGAACGATACCACAGGCCTGCTCAGATCACCTATCATAGCAAGTGCTGTTCCGAATATAATTACAAATACAATGATCGGTACTAATTCTGCTTTTGCCAGTGATTCGATTGGGTTTTTAGGAATCATATTTAAATACATCTGGCTTAAATTGGTTTTGTCAGTTTGAATGTGGGCAACTTGCTCTCTGACTGTTTCAGCTTGCTGTTGGTTTATTGTAGCTGCAACGTTTTTACCAGGTTTAAATGCTAGAGATAATCCTGCTCCTATACTAACGGCTATAGTTGCAATTAGAATATAGTATAAAAGCATTCTTGCACCGATTTTACCGAGTTGTTTGCTGTCTCCGAGGCTGGCTATTCCAACGATAATAGCACTAACAATTAATGGAATGACTACCATTTGAATTAAATTAATAAAAGCCTGTCCTGCAAATGATAAAACTTCGTGAAAGAAGGTTTGTTGGCCATTAACAATAGGAAACATTATACCAACAGTGATACCTGCTAATAAAGCAAAGAATATGTGCCAGTTCCTTTTTACGCCTAAACCTAGTGCGACTAGAATTTGCCAGTGTAATTTCATTATATTTATCCTTCTAACATTACCTTACTCGTTTTTGGTGTTCTAATTTTACTATAGATAATTGTAAGCAAAGCCTACTTAGAGTAATTTTATTATTTTTTAGCGAGAAAATAATCATTCATATTGCGGAGAACTTTTTATAAGTGTTATGTATAGGAAATAGTAATTCGGGAATATGTAATTTTCTGTAGTTATCGCTGAAAGCTTTGTTTGAATTGGATATTGCTTAAAATTATCAAAATTAGATTTACTATTATTTTAGTAGTATTCAAACGGAAGCTGATTGCTTTTTTTGTTAATATTATATAAATTTTCCTGATTGGTGCTTAATATATGATATAAATAAAATGGTTATAGAAAAATAAATTTTGAAAGTTGTTTCAATTGTTAGAAATAATAAATAAAGCTGAGAAAACTCATTCATTAAGCAAAGTGGAAATTGTTGCTTTATTAAGCAACAGTGAATTCGATTCTGAATTGTTTATGGCTGCTGATAGGGTTAGAAAAAAATATGTTGGTGATGATGTCCATCTCAGGGGGCTTATAGAATTTTCTAATATATGTAAGCAAAATTGTCTGTATTGTGGCTTAAGGCGTGATAATAAGAATCTTGAAAGATATAGATTAGAGCCTGAGGAAATAATAGACTTTGCTAGGAAAGCTGTATCTTATGGGTATAAAACTGTTGTTTTGCAATCAGGAGAAGATCCTTATTATACAGTTGATATGATGAAATATATAATTAAAGAAATTAAGTCTCTTGATATAGCGATTACTTTGAGTATTGGTGAGAAAACTCAAGAAGAATATCAGGCTTATAAAGAGGCTGGGGCTGATAGGTATTTGCTTAGAATTGAAACTACTGATAAAGAGTTATATTCCAAAATGGATCCTGATATGGATTATTTAAACAGGTTAAGTTGTCTTACTTTTATCCGTGATCTTGGATATGAAGTTGGAAGCGGGTGTTTGGTGGGGCTTCCTGGACAAACTATGGAATCTCTGGCTGATGATATTCTGTTTTTTAGGGCTATAAACGCTGATATGATTGGAGTAGGTCCGTTTATTCCTAATCCTGATACGCCTTTAAAAGATGAAAAAGGCGGAGTGTTTGAATTAAGTCTTAAAGTTATGGCTATAACAAGGCTTTTGTTGCCAGATATTAATATACCTGCTACTACAGCTATGGAAACACTGAACCCTAATGGTAGAATTATTGCACTTCAAAGTGGCGCTAATGTTGTAATGCCTAATGTTACTGAAGGGGATTATAGAAGAAAATATGCTATTTATCCGGGAAAAATTTGCATAAATGATACCCCTGCTCATTGTAGAGGTTGTATTGCCGGGAAAATTGCAGGCATTGGAAGAAAAGTATCTACGGAATACGGTTTTAGGGTTAGTAGACATATATCAATATAAATTGACTTAATTTCTTTCTTTTAATAATTCCCATTTAGTAATTTCGTCTTTAGCATTCTGAATATCAGGGGCATTTGGGGCTAATTTCATATAAATATTCATATATTCAATAGCCTTATCATAATTCTTTAAGCCTCCATTGAGTCCTGCCATATTATAGTAAAGCTTTGGTAAATAAGGGGCTAACTTGAGAGCTCTTCTGCATTCGCTTAAAGCGCCGTTCAAGTCACTGTGCTTAACTAATACATCTGCTCTTACCATATGTTTTCTTGCTTCTTCTGGCAGTGACAGAGTAGCAGGATATTGCTGCAATAGGTTAAAGATATTATTTCTTATTTCTTCTTCTTTTTGCTCATTATTTGCATATGAAAAAGCCAGTGAGTACTCATTTAATGCTTCTTTTAAGAAACCTTTTTCTTCCAGCTTAACAGCTTTTTCATTATGCACTTGTGCTAATTTAGTTAGCTCGGATGATAAAACTTGGTATTCTTTCCAAATAGGTCCTGCTGTTGAAGATATTTCTTTTGTTGGTAGATAACCAACAGCTTCATTAACCTTGCCCAGTTTTAAATAAGCATTGGCTTTACCAAGCTTTATTAATTCTTCATCAGAAGGAAATGGGGTGAAGAAATAATATACATCAAACCCGTATAACCTTTCATTCTCAGGCAATTTAGCAGTTGATAGGATTTTTATTGCATCGTTATATTTGCCTTTGTCATTATTTGCTAATCCCCAAGCCAGCTTTGCATTAAAGTCCTGAGGGTTATAGTTTATTGCAGTTTGAGCATCAGCATGAGCCTTTTCAGTTTCCCCCTGTGCTCTATAGATCAGACTTCTTAAGCT
>DNSU01000122.1:0-1151 GCA_003499585.1 Cyanobacteria bacterium UBA9579
ACGCTTATCAGGCGTGCGCTCTAGCCACCTGAGCTAATAGCCCTCATCCATTCTCTATTAGTAATAGCATAGATATTTTGTTGAATCAAGTAATTTTTAATTGATTGATTTTAAAATATCATGATTAGCTCTAAGTCCACAACTCTGTTGCTGCTATTTACTCTGACGCAGATTGATGTAAGAATGTTTCATAAATAATTATCTAAACATAAATCAATTAAATGAAGGATTTAAGCAGAGAGAATTTACTAAATAATTGACTCTATAGTGGAATAAATATATTCAAAAAGAAGTAACTTGGGGATGAGAAAAATAATAAAGAATTTAATAGTTATATTATCTTTTTTGGTTATGGCCAACCCTGTATTTGCGCAGAAGGTTGAAAAGCTGGCTGTTTTTCCTGTTGATGTACCTGTACAAGGCACCAGTATAACTTTGTATCCTAATGTATTACAGTTAATTTCAAGTGATATAGTTAATACACTGAGCAAATCCTCTTATTTAAACGTAATTGACCTTAGTTCTTCTGAAAGTTTAATTGAATCAGCAGGTTTAAAGAAGAAATACAATAAATTATTGTATGACTATAAAACAACTTACAGTATTAATAATGATACCAGCGCTTTAATAGCTAAGAAAATGGGTGCGAATAAAATCCTTTTTGTTTCTGGTGGTTTTGATATACAGAGCCAATTAATGGATCGGGGCTTGTTATATAAGCTGGATATTCCAACCGGACAGCCACTTATCCCACATTACAGACTAAATATACTACTTACCCTGCTTGACCCTGAAAGTGGCATTATAATCTGGGAAGACACATACAGCAAAAACTTTAAAGCTTCTAATTTCCCGTTGCCATCTCAATATTTTTCTGAGAATGTTGTATCAACAGAGAAAATAAAAAAGTTTTCTTATGAACTGGCGCAAAAAGTTAATCTAAAAATGGAAAATACCTTTGCATCTTCACAATATACCGAGGTTAACAGTAACATTGTTTCAACAAAAGACAATATTACTACTGAAGATATTCAACCCACGGATGGACCAATGACCAAGGACGGTCATTTTTATTCCACTAATTATGAATATCCTCTGAGTAAAAGAATGAATAATTACAAAAACTGGATCAAGCAAAAAGTCCTTAGTGA
>DNSU01000122.1:1270-6415 GCA_003499585.1 Cyanobacteria bacterium UBA9579
GAGGTGCAACTAGTTGCACCTCTATTATTTTAATTTTCTTTTTTCTCTGTAAACATTTTATTTATAACGCTGTATTCTTCATAAAGTTTGACAGGATCTTCAACAGCTGCCTTAAAGAGATGTTCTACCTGTGTGAATATTTTAACTACATCAGGATCAAACTGAGAACCCGCACAGCGTATAATTTCTTCTGAAGCAACTTCGTGAGGTAAACCCTGCCTGTATGATCTGTTAGATGTCATAGCATCATAAGTATCTGCTATGGCTATTATTCTTGCAGGAAGCGGGATTTCTTTTTCCTTTATATTCTTAGGATAGCCGCGGCCATCCCATCTTTCATGATGGCAGCTTAACCAGAATGAAACATTATTAAGCTTACTGATACCGTTTAATATCTTTTTACCACGCTCAGGATGAAGTTTAATTATGTTATATTCTTCATCAGTCAATTTTCCGGGTTTGGATAGGATACTTTCCGGAACACCAATTTTCCCAATGTCATGTAATAACCCTGCCATTTCTATTTCTTCCATAAGGACTTCATCAAGACCCATTTCTTTTGCAAGAATCATAGAAAACAGTGTTACTCTGTATGAATGTCCGTGAGTATAGGTATCTTTCGCATCAAGTGCGCTGGAAATTGATTTTATAGTGGTGAAGAACAATTCTTTAAGATCCTGAAGCAGGGCATTTTTGCTAAGAGTTAATTCATAGGCATTAATGCCGTTTTTCACGATCATCTGGATTTCTTCTGTATCAAAGGGCTTTGATATATATTGGAATAACTGACATTTATTAACGCCGTCTATCATAGCATCAATGTCAGAATACCCGGTTAAAAGCATTTTAATTATGTGGGGGTATTTATCAAGAGTTCGGGAAAGAAATTCAGTACCAGTCATAGTTGGCATACGCTGGTCGCTTACGATTAATGATATATCGTTACCCATTTGTTCGACTATACCAAGAGCTTCCTGCCCATTTGAGGCAGTTATAATATTGTAATTTCGCCTTAACGTCCTTTTTAAAAGCTGTAAATTGTCGACTTCATCATCAACAATAAGTATAGTATGCTTGATTTGTTCTTTAGCAATACTGGAAAGAATATGCTGAAACTTCTCCAGATATGAATTATCAAGCGTTTGTTGGATCTGGCTCATTATTAATCTTCTACCTATTCTCTCATAATAAATTTCTGTTATATTTGAAATATCGGCATGCAATGAAAATAACTTTAGGATATATTAAGAAACTTAAAATTCTTTTTTAAATTTAACTTTAAATAGCTTATTTTTTATCAGCAAAATGGAGGAGTTTATTATGTGGAATAACATTTATGAGCCTGATAAGACTTTGATTGGCAAGTTTTCCTATAGTGATGATTTGCTTGAAGTGCTAAATAAATTTTGTGATGAGAATAATGTAAAGACTGGCTGGCTATCGATAATTGGAGCAGTAAAAAGAGTTAAATTAGGTTATTATGAACAGGAAAAACAGGAATATATCTCTTTTGAACCCGTAAATTCAGCGAATGGAACAACTTTTGAGATAGCTAATGCCACAGGAAATATTTCAATCAAAGATGGAAAACCTTTTGTTCATCTTCATATGGTTGTTACGGGAAAAAATGGAGAATCTTATGGAGGCCACGTAATGCCCGGAACCTTAGTTTTTGCTGGAGAATTTATTCTCCAGGCGTTTAATGGCAAAGATCTTATCAGAGTAAAAGATGAAAAAACAGGTTTGCCTCTGTGGAAATCCTAAAGGATAATAAAAACGAGAAAATCCTGCGGATTTGTTCCCGCAGGATTTTTTAAATTTTTAGCCAAATAGGCTCTTATATTCTTTCAATAACTGTTTTAATCAAATTAGTGAAGTTTTGCTTTGTTTTATTTGATGTTTCAATAACTTCAGCATGACTTAAGGGTTTATCCATTATACCGGATGCCATATTGGTAATACAGGATATTCCCAGTACTTTTAATCCAATATGATTTGCTGCAATTACCTCTGGAACAGTTGACATGCCAACGGCATCTGCACCAATTGTTCTTAGCACTCTTACTTCAGCAGGTGTTTCATATACAGGTCCTGTTACAGCAGCATATACACCTTTTTGTACAGATATATTTAAGTCTTTTGCTGCATTTTCTGCAAGTTCACTTAATCGTCTATCATAAGCGTAAGTTAAATCAACAAATCTTGGACCTAACTCATCAAGATTTTTACCTAAAAGAGGATTATTTCCCATTAGATTTAAATGATCAATTATTATCATTAAATCTCCGGGTGTAAAATCTTTATTAACTCCACCAGCAGCGTTTGTTAATACTAATGTATCAATACCAAGCTGTTTCATTACTCTGATAGGATAAATTACTTCTGTGAGAGAATAGCCTTCATAATAGTGAAGCCTTCCCTGCATTGCTATAACTGTTTTGGATTGAAGATTGCCTATTACAAGATTTCCAGAATGTCCGGCTACAGTTGAAGATTTGAAGCCGGGTATTTCTGAATAAGGAATTTTTATTCCTTCTATATCCTCTGCAATATCACCTAACCCGGAACCCAAAATCAATCCAATATTAGGATTAAAATTAAAATTTGATATTTTGGACTTAATAAAACTTACTGCTTCTTGCATTTTGATTTCCCTTAAATCTCTGTGATAACAAGTTTAGCATGCAATAAAAATATATGGAAGTAGTGTCATATTTGCAATACCAGAAAGAATCTCAGTCATTCACTTATCTAAAAGCAGGTTTAATCCTGCCTTAGGCAGGAATGATCGTTAATAATTACTCCTGAGTCATTGTTATGGCTTATAATGGTAAATAAGCGGAATATACAAGGCTTGACCACTCCAAATAGTAGTTTATTTGTGTTGCAGATCCGGTTGGAATATAAACCCTTTCCTGATTTTCCGCTGGAATTCCTATAGCTGCGCTTATTGCTGCTTGAATTACGCATGGATGCGTAACGATAATTATTCTTTTTTGGGAATTATTTTTTACTAGCTGATTAATAATATTTTTAATTCTGTTATTTAAAGTAATAGTTGACTCGCCACCTTCCTGACAAAAGTTGCAGGGATTTTTCTTATATTGTTGAAATTCATCAGAGTATTGTTTCTTTATTTGTTCGTATGTTAATCCACCCCATATGCCTGATTTTCTTTCATATAGAGTATCCATAATTTCAAAATCTTTTTTGATATTTTTACTGATGATCCTAGCAGACTGCATTGTTCGTAATGCCGGGCTGGTATATATTATATCTGTATTTTGACTGGAGTATTTTAGCCAATTTGCTATTTTCTCCATTTCTTTCTTGCCTTTTTCATTGATTGGAGGATAATCCTCCACCTCATACAGTCTATTTTGATCTGTATAAATTGTAGAACCATGATTTATAAATATAATCTTGCATTTTCTGTCAAACATATATTTTCTCAATTTTATGATTTTTAACCAGACAGGCTCTTATATTTTAAGCTATTTAATTTGTTATTGCTATTTAAGATTAAAATATTTAAAAAATCTCTCTTATCAAATTGAGTTTAATTAAAATTCTAAACCTGTGCTAGTATATTAAATAAACCAGTACAGTTTCTTTTAAATGTTGTATATCTTGTCTGAAATCGAGAATTCGTGGATAATAAAAATAATAGAAGAGTTGAAAATACATTAAAATTATTTGAGTATATTGTAAGATTTGAGTTAAGTGATCCTAAAGCCAGGTGAAAGAGATAAAATAAAGTGGTTTTTGTTAATTACGCTGATCATAAAGTAAATTGTAAAATTGTTTATTGTGGTACTGGAGAGAGTGGAAAAACCACAAATCTGTCGTACATATATAATAAGCTTGATTCTGCAATCAGAAGTGAAATGACAAGCTTGGAAGGGTTAAATGAAAGAACATTATTCTTTGATTTTCTTTCAATTAACCTTGGTGAAGTAAAAGGGTTTTCTACTAGTTTCAGTTTATATACTGCCCCGGGGCAAAAACAATATAATGCTGCTCGAAGGCTTATATTAAACGGTGTGGACGGTATTATTTTTGTTGCTGATTCAAGACCTGAAAAGAGAGAAGAAAACATAGAAAGCCTAAATGACCTGATAGAAAATTTAAAAGATTATAGCTTATCTTTTGATACAATTCCTATAGTTTTCCAATATAATAAGAGAGATGAAAGTAACATATTAACTTTAGAGTCTATGGAAAAAGACTTAAATAAAGGCGGCTATCCCAGTTTCGAAGCCATCGCAAAAGACGGTAACGGTGTTTTTGCATCTTTAAAAGCGGTTAGTAATCTTATATTAACTAGTTTACAGTAGTTATTAAGATTGAAGATATGAATAATGTATTAAAAAATAAAGACGAAAATCAGGATATTAAATCAAATTTTCTAAGCTTAAATACGCAAAATAAGCTGATAATTTTTGGTTCACTTTTAAGCTCTTTGCTTATTATCATAACGGCATGGGTAATTATTGATAATACCCAAAAGACAATTCTTAGCAGCTATCATAATTTTGGTTTAATGATGGCTAAAACACTTGCGGTTAATGGGGTTGATATAATCTCAGGAAAACCGGAGCAAAAATATTATAATAGGCTTAAAATAAATACCAATCTTGTTGTTAAGAATAACAGCGACATTGCATACATTATTTTTAGGGATTCGCAGAGTAATATTGTTTATTCTACAAAGAATAGTGAATATGATTCGAACGAGAACAGCAAATTTAGTAATGTAATTGAAGTAAGTCAACCTATAGTAGCTGATATTAATAACTCAAAACAGGTTATAGGATCAGTGCAACTTGGTTTAACCGGCAATACTATGAGTATAGTCGGAAAAGCTACCAGAGATCTAATGATTGTAATATTTACAGTAGCCTGGATTCTGTCTATTGCTGCTGTATTAATAAATACCTTGCTTATCACAAGACAGATTAAACTGCTTGTTGATGGAGTAAGAAGAGTTTCAACAGGAGAATTTGGCTATAAAATTGCTTCAAAGGATTTATGGGGAGAGATTAAACAACTCTTTGACGCTTTTAATGATATGTCAGCAAGGTTAAGACAATATGAAGAAAAAAATATTGATCAGTTAACATATGAAAGAAATAAGCTCGAAGC
>DNSU01000052.1:0-3214 GCA_003499585.1 Cyanobacteria bacterium UBA9579
TTTCAACCCATGCTAAAATTCAGCTTTAAGGAGAAAAGAATGACTGTTTTAACATTATTTGTATTATCAGCAGCTGTTATTTACGTTTATACATATAAATCTCCTACTCCAGTCAGAATTTATATCAAAACAAACGATAAAAAATAAAAAAACAGGGATTTAAAATCCCTGTAAATTAAGTGAGATGGTTAGGTGTTTTAACTAATATAATCTAATAAAGAGAACTGTACGACTTTAGCACTAACAGATAGAGAAGATTGCAGAGCTGTTTCTTGAAATTGCACATCTGATATAGCTTTAGCTAAATCAACATCTTCCAGACTTGATTTTCTTTTTGTATAAGAAATATTGTCTTCTTCTAATTTATTTTTTGTCATTTCAAGTCTTGAAAGAGTTCCTCCTATTTGTGCCTGAGCATTAAGCAAAGTATGTAGATCTGTTTCAAGATCATCTATCTTGGTTCTTATATTCTCATAATTAGTAGGAACTGCTTCTAATTCCTGGCTTAAAGTTGTAAGTGTCTGTATAAGCCCACTTCCTGTCATTACAGGTGGTGGTCCCGGAGCTGATTCATAATATTGTCCAAAAATTGCATCACCGGCTAAATTTAAATCAATAGTTACTCCTTTTGTTATTTCAACTTGTCTTTGATAATTTCCTGCTGATGGTGTTCCCATATATTGAATTTGATCCGTGCCTACTGTTTGAAAAGGAGCGTCTTCAGTAACCAGACCTCCATATATGTATTTACCGCCAAATTTTGTATTTCCCAGATCCTTAACTGTATTTATTAATTGCTCTATTTCAAAATTAATAGCTGCTAATTCATTTGGACCACTGCTTAAATTTGAAGCCTGTACAGTTAATTCTCTTGCCCTGTGTATAACATCAACAGCGCTTAGTATTGCTTTATCTGTAATTTCAAGTTCTGATTCTGCTTGTTTAATGTTTTTAACATAATTATCTATCTGAAAAAGAGAAGATCTATCGGAAAGAATACTCATTGCACTTGTTGGGTTCTGAGAAGGTTTTGTTACTAGCTTCCCAGAAGATATTTGCTCTTGAAGTTCGTATAATTTTGAGCGATTTGTTAATAAATTATTAATAATAACATCACTCATTGATCTATTTGTTACTCTTGTAAGGATCATCCTTTTTATCTCCTCTTATTTATTAATAAGATTATCTTGCAAGACCTATAATTTGCTCTAAAGCTTTATCCATAACATTAAGAACCTTTGCAGATGCTTCAAAAGCTCTTTGAAATCTAATTAAATCTGTCAATTCTTCATCTAAATTAACACCTATTGTTGCTTCTCTTCTACTGTTAATTTGCTGAACAATTGTACCTTGTGATGTGTAACTATCCTGAATACTTTTTATCTGAATTCCTAACTTTCCAATAACCGAGTTTAAAAAAGATTCTGTATCAGAGCTACCAAGGGTAGCTATTTTAGTGTTTCTAAGTTGCGCTAATACAAGAGCATTACCGCCATCACCAGTTTCATTAGCTGCTGAAGTTGCGCTTGCAGCTGCAACTTTAAAAGCATCATTAATAACATCCTGATTAAGAGTTATATTACCAGCTGTCATATTGGCATAAGTTGCATTAGTAACTGCATTTGATTCTACAAAAATATCAAATGGAACTGCAGATACAAGCGCCAGGGTGTTTGGGGTAACAGATGTATCTATATATTGACCGCCTTGATGTATAGTGTTTACTTGTGTTGCAAATTCCTGAGCTAATGTATTTAAACTTGATAATGTGTTATAAATATTTAGCTCGTTAGCATTAGATCCCCCCATTTGGAGAATTCCACCTAATTTACCTGATGTTATCAAGGAGTTTGCATTTGCTACAATATCAACAGCTGTAGAATCTACTATTTTAACTGTAGCTGGATTATTTATATCTCCTGCTACTACATCAAAAAAGCCAACCTGTTCTCTACCTGTAACTAAATTTGTACTGCCTAGCGATACCGTTACAAGATTATTTGCCCCCTGTGTTACGTTAATAGGAATATATTCAGAAATTCTATCAAGTAAACGGTCTCTTTCATCTAAAAGACCATTTGGTGTTGTACCTTGAGCTGTAGAAGTACTAATTGTTTTATTTAAGTCTGCTAATGCTGCAAGTTGAGTATTTAAATCATCAACTGTTAAAGCAACTTTACTTGTATCAAGTGTGGATGGATTAGTTATATCACCAACCAGATTATCTCTTAATTGATCTAACCTGTCATAAGTCAAATTGAATCTATTACATAAGTCCATTGCTTTTTGTATAAAGTCATTTCTAATAATAGAATCTGTCGGATTAATACTTAATTGATGTGCTGCATTATAAAATTCGTTAAATGCACCACTTATACCAGTTTCACCAAGTTCATTAGATATGTCTTCGATTAATGTTGCAGTTTCATTTAATTCTTTATAGAAATTAAGACTGGTACTTTCTCTTCTATAATATGTATCCAGATAAGCATCTCTATTTCTTGAAATACTATCAATAATCGCCCCGCCGCCAGATTGAGCTGCATTCATAGGTATGCTTGAGTCAGAAGATGATATTATGTTTTGTGAGAGTTCTAGTCTTTGTTTACTGTATCCCGGAGTATTAATATTGGCAATATTGGAGTTAATCAAGTTAAGAGCAGCTTGATTTAACAATAAAGATCTATGTGAATTAAAAATTCCAAATAAACTTGATGTCATTTTTTTACCCAATCTCCCAAAATTAATTAAAAATAATTTTTTTAATATCTATGCTTCGTGAATTACAGAACTTACTCCTGTATTATTTGGATTATTATTTGCTTTACCCAATTTATTATAAGCTGATGCTTCAGGTATAATAACATTGGCAATAGATGTAATTGAAAACTCAAGTATTCTAAGAGAATGTTCTATTAGTTGAGCATTAATATTGTTTTGTCTGCGTATATTTTCAGCCAGATTTTTTAGTTTTAATCTTAAGCCTGATATTTTTTCTGCCTTATCTTCTTCCTCTATTTTTTCAATAATTTCTTTTAATGTAAGATTTTCACTTCCAAATCTTGAGTTAATTTTTGCTCTTCTTGTTCCTAATTTCTCTGTCTCTGAGCCAAATTTCTCAATTTCATAATCAATATTCTTTAATTTCTCAATATCACCGCTAACTAAACTGTCTTTTTTCTCAAGAATATATCTTTCCAGTTTAGAATAAGCC
>DNSU01000052.1:3287-4234 GCA_003499585.1 Cyanobacteria bacterium UBA9579
GTTTAGAATAAGCCTCTATCTCTTGATTTAAAGCTTCTTCAAGTTCTAATAATTCTGTTTTCATATCTCACTCCTTTGATAAGAGTTAATTAATTTCTTTGTTTACCCGATCTGATCTACTAAAATGCTTCTACCATAACGCATTGCGTAGTTTATATCTTCATCATTAATATCAATATTTCCATACTTATTTGCGTATTCTTTTATTTCATTTATATATCCTGCTTTTTTTGAAGTTGGTTCACTTTCTGCCTGTTGTATATTATTTCTTGCATTATTAATTGCATTTTGACTCTCTTGAGATAAGGATACTTTTACTTCAACATCATCTATAACTTGATTGCCAGGTGAATTTAAAGAGGCTTTTATAGCATTTTTAAAAGCCTGCGTAGCTCTTAATATCTGAAGTGAACTTACATCTGAAATACCGCTTACCATTTATACCATCTCCCTAATTGTTCTTAAATTTTATTGATACTCTTAATACTTTAGTTGTTAACTTAAGTTATTGATGTTATCACTAGATTCTATCCTTCATTTGCTGATAAATTTGTTCTGCGAGCCCAAATGAGGTTGTTGGACTTGAAGCTATATTTTTTGCCATCTCATCATTTAACATTGATTTAAATATATCTTCTGCTTGTCCCCCATGAAAAAGCTCTGATTTTTGAACTGTTTTATCCATAACTTCAAATAATTGTTTTACGAATACTGCTTCAAACTCACTTGCAGCTTGTTTTAAAGCCTCCTCTTTCATGTCTTTTTGTCCACTTAAACTGGAAAACTTTTCCATATTTGATATTTTTTGATTTTGCAAGTTAAATCTTGCCATATTCATATCTATTGGATTCATTATTCCTCTATCCCCTTAGTTTTAGATGATTTCTAAACTTGCCTGTAAGCTACCTGCTTCTTTTAAGGCTTGTAATATTGATATAAGATCATAT
>DNSU01000187.1 GCA_003499585.1 Cyanobacteria bacterium UBA9579
TACAATGGCAGCAGGAGTCCCTGCTACTCCAATAGAAGCAGGGGACGTTACCGTTCAAGGCAGTGTTAATGTGGATTTTTATATAAAATAATTCACATAACCATTCTGTAGTATTAACATAAGATAAAGACCTTAATAAACAGGGAATGAATATTCCCTGTTTATTAAAAGTATATTTTTCACAAAAGCACTTATCTATTTATTTAACAATAATACTTCTCTAACAACTTTTGCTGCTGTCACTGTTGAAACACCGGAATGATCGTAATGAGGTGAAAGTTCAACCACATCAGCTCCTACAATATTTAAACCGGATACAGCTCTAAGCCAGGATATTAATTCATTAAAACTCATTCCGCCAGCTTCAGGTGTGCCAGTTCCGCTCATAATACTCGGATCAAGTACATCTAAATCAATGCTGAGATAAACAGGCCTATCCCTGAGCTTATCCAATATAGCAGGAATCTGAGCCCTGTTCTCAATAAGACTGTTATGCTCTGTCATCCAGTCAAACTCTTCTTTAGTTCCTGATCTTATCCCTATTTGCACTAGATTGTCAGCCCCAATAAGGTTGGTTGCAAGCCTCATAACACTGGCATGCGACAAACACTCACCTAAATACTCTTCTCTAAGATCAGCATGTGCATCAAAGTGAACTATAGCAAGATCAGAATACTTTTCAACATATGCCTGAATAGCGGGATAAGTTACAAGATGCTCTCCGCCTATTCCCAACCATTGCTTTCCAGCATCAAGAGTTTCTCTTGCAGCCTGTGTTATTATGTCTAAACACTTATCTCTATTACCTAAAGGAAGATCAAGCTCCCCTGCATCATAAAAAGCAACTTCAGAAAGCTCTTTCTTTTGATAAGGCGAATAATCCTCTAATCCCCATGCCGCTGTTCGAATCATCTCAGGACCAAAACGGGTACCTGGCCTGTAAGAACAGGTTCCATCATATGGTATGCCAACCATCACCCATTTGGCTTCTTCAAAATTTTCACAGGCACAAGGCCAGTTTCTGGATAAAAATGGACCG
This sequence comes from Cyanobacteria bacterium UBA9579, assembly GCA_003499585.1. Classification (GTDB taxonomy): domain Bacteria; phylum Cyanobacteriota; class Vampirovibrionia; order Gastranaerophilales; family UBA9579; genus UBA9579. Next base: position 1,040 of record DNSU01000187.1, read on the forward strand.
CTTAACACAATATTAATCCTTCTCCTGAGTTAACTGCTTAACAAAGTTAGGAAGAGCAAAAGCAGCTCTGTGAATATCTCTATTATAATACTTAGTAGTCTTTTCTATCTGCGCTGCCAGGGTATCATTTATTCTATCAAATGGATTAACATCGACTGAACAATAAGCCCAACTCCAATAACCACCGGGATATGTCGGAATAGGACCGACGTAAGGTTTAACTATAGGAAATACTTTTCTTAATAAAGCATACATTAAACTTATTTCCCTTTTATCAGCAATAGGGGATTCGCTTTGAGCTACTACTATTCCACCGGGCTTTAATGCTGCTTTAACATTTGTATAAAAATCTTCAGTAAATAAACCTTCTCCAGGGCCAAGAGGATCGGTTGAATCTATTAATATTACATCAAATATGCCTTTTTGCTCAGCAATATAAGTGACTCCATCTCGTACCTGAGTCTCAACTTTTGGATCATCAAGCTTACCGGCTATAGTTGGAAGAAATTTCTTTGAAGCCTCAATTACCTTGCCATCAATTTCACACAATACAGCACGTTTTACTGATGAATGTTTTAAAACTTCTCTGATAGTTCCACCATCACCACCGCCAATTACTAATACCTGCTCAGGATTTGGATGATTCAACATAGGGATATGGCTTATCATTTCATGATAAACAAATTCATCCTGCTCTGTGGTCATTACTAAGCCATCAAGAAGCAACATGCGGCCAAAGCCTTCTGTATTTATAACATCTATAGTCTGAAACTCTGATTTATCATGATATAAAGTTTCTTTAACTTTAATAGTAATTCCAAATTTATCATCATGCCGCTCTGTATACCAGAGATCAAATTCCATTCTCTTTCTCCCATTCACATAAGCTGCTTTAAAACGCTATTGTTGTTCTTTTATCTCGAAAGGCTTTATCAGCACTTCACCATTTTCAGCATTCATAAGTCCGCGTTTTAGCTCTGAATAAGATGTAGAAATGGCATTAAATTGTTTTTTAAGATATTCATATGCGACTTTAGGATCACAGGTTTCACCGCAGGTAAAAAGATCTACAGCTGCATAACCAAGCTCGGGCCAAGTATGAATTGCAAGGTGGGATTCAGAAATAATTACAACACCGCTAACACCATAAGGGCTAAACATATGAAAACTCTTTTCAACAACAGTAGCACCACATTCAACAGCAGCATCCACCATCATTTCTTCTATAAGTTCCATATTATTAAGGATGTTAGAGTTACATCCATAAAATTCAGCTAATATGTGACGTCCAAGATAACTGCATTCCTGGGGTCTTTGTATAGTTTGTAATTCTATTTGTGCCAATCCCTTGCTCCTTCTGTAAAATACTATGATACGTTACACATTGGTCTTATTGTATATCACTTACACATAAACAAAGGTTATATTTCCTTATAGTTCATCAAATTTAGAGATATTCTAATTATAATTATCATGGAAATCAGGGTTTATCAACAAATTTGACCATTCATACGAAGTTAGCTCAAAAGCTTTTAGAGTCTTCATATTTTATAAATATAAACACTCTAAAAACTGTCCTGTCAGCTAAAACACTTGTTAGTTTTTTTACTAAAGTTTACAAACTTAAAATTTTTAGTAGTACTCCATCATTAAC
>DNSU01000060.1:0-2127 GCA_003499585.1 Cyanobacteria bacterium UBA9579
CCGATTTTCTCAGGACATTATACTTTTTAATCCTGCAAAAAATTTATTTTATTCATATTGCATACATAATTTTTTTTATTCGTATCTCAAAGCATCAATTGGACTTAATAAAGATGCCTTATAAGCTGGATAAAACCCGAAAAATATTCCGACTAATACAGAAAAACCAAATGATAGTATTATAGATACCAGAGAAATTTCTATAGGCCATCCAGCAGCAGATGCAAGTAAATTTGCTCCGGCAATACCAATAATTATACCCGCTATACCTCCAGCCATCGATAATATTAGAGCTTCAATTAAAAATTGCAGTCTGATATCCCAGGTTTTTGCTCCTATTGCCATTCTAATGCCTATTTCTTTTGTTCTTTCAGTTACAGAAACAAGCATTATATTCATAACACCAATTCCACCAACCAGAAGAGAAACAGAGGCTATTGCACCCAGGAGAAAAGCCATAACATTTGAAGATTGCTGTGCCATTTGCATGGTTTCAGTAAGGTTTCTGATACTAAAATCATCTTCCTGATTTATTCCTATACGGTGTCTTTCTCTTAATATAGCTGCTATTTCTTTTTCACCCGTATATAAAGCTTCAGAATCTTTAGCTTTTACCATAATCATTCTGATCATGCCGGGGAACTGTGAACCAAAGAGTTTTTTCTGTGCTGTAGTAACAGGTATCATAATTGCATCATCCTGATCCTGCCCTCTAGCTGATTGGCCTTTGCTTTCAAGAGAGCCAATTATTAAGAAAGGAACACCTTTTATTCTTATAGTTCTACCTATAGGGTCAAGATCTCCAAAAAGATTTAAAGCAACAGTTTGACCAATCACACAGACCTTTGTGGCATTTTTAATATCTTCCAGGCTAAACATCCTTCCTGCTGATAAATCCCAGTCACGAACAACCAGCATATCAGGAGTAGTTCCTGTTATTTGTGTTGACCAGTTTTGATTCCCGAAAACTACCTGCCCAACTTCTGATAATATGGGCGCAACATTAGAAACAGATTGAGATTCTTGCTTTATTGCTTCTGCATCTTGAAAGGTAAGAGTAGGCATAGTGCCAGATCCCATTCTGACGCCACCAGATGAAGTTGCTCCAGATAATATAATAAGCAGATTACTTCCCATACTCGATATTTGGTCTGATATCTGTTTACTTGCTCCTGAGCCTATTGCAAGCATTATAATTACAGCTGCAACACCTATAATTATTCCAAGACTGGTAAGAGCAGAGCGCATTTTATTAACCCTTAAAGCCCTGAATGATATTTTTATTGTAGAAGCCATATCTATCATAATTTTAAACCTTTTTCCCGGAAGTCATCTCATCATTAACAAGGTTTCCGTCTTTAAATCTAATGATTCTTTGACTATATTCAGCAATTTCAGGTTCATGGGTTACAAGAATAATTGTTTTATTTGATTCTTTATTAAGTTTTGCAAAAAGCTCCATAATCTCACAGCTGGTTTTAGTATCTAAATTTCCTGTCGGTTCATCTGCCATAATTATTGGAGCATCATTAACAATGGCTCTTGCTATTGCCACTCTTTGCTGTTGTCCACCTGATAACTGATTTGGGGTGTGATGTTCTCTATCTTCCAATCCAACCAATTTAAGGACTTCTAATGTTTTTTTCCTTCTATCTTTTGGTGATAATCCTTTATAAATCATAGGAAGTTCAACGTTTTCTATAGCTGATGTTCTTGGTATAAGATTAAATCCCTGAAAAATAAATCCGATTTTCAAGTTTCTGATATTAGCAAGCTGATCTCTGTTTAATTTAGTTACATCAATTCCATCCAGAAAGTACTTACCGCTTGTAGGGATATCGAGACATCCAAGTATATTCATAAAAGTTGACTTGCCGGAACCTGATTGACCCATTATAGAGACAAACTCACCAGATTCTATGGTTAAATTCATATGATTTAATGCATTAACCTTAATATCACCAATTTCGTATATTTTATTAACATCTCTTATATCAATGAGTGCCATCTAGAACATCCTCATTCTAGGAGTTCCACCCTTTTTCTTTTTAGATTTATCAATTTTTCCAACTATTACATCCAAGCCTTCAGATACATTTACTGAAGTTATCTCAGTAAAGCTGCCAT
>DNSU01000060.1:2180-5502 GCA_003499585.1 Cyanobacteria bacterium UBA9579
GTTATCTCAGTAAAGCTGCCATTGCTTATTCCTGTTTTTATACTTAGTCTTTTGGGTTGATTATTCTCCAAGACCCAGAGCCCTTGTTCTTTATACTTAGGGGCATCATCATCTATATATGGAGTAAATCTTAGACTCCCATTTGGCGCAAGTAAAATACCTTCTTTTTTTGAGGTAATTATTGATACATTTGCAGTCATTCCCGGTTTTAATTTCAAATCTTTGTTATCCACACTGATAACTACGTTATATGTAACTACATTTTGAATTACATTTGGTGCAATTCTTATTTGCTTGACCTTGCCTTTAAAAGTTTCATCTGGATAGCCATCAAGAGTATATTCAACTTCCTGACCTGCTTTAACTTTTCCAATATCAGCTTCGGCTACATTAGTATCTATCTGCATTTTAGTTAAATCCTGAGCAACAAGGAACAAAGTAGGAGTTTGAAAACTAGCTGCAACAGTCTGCCCTACATCAACATTTCTTGATACTACAATTCCATCAACAGGGGAAATAATTTTTGTATATCTTAAATTAGCCTGTTTATTTCTTAATTCTGCAGCAGCCTGAGCAATTTGTGCTTTTGCTGAATTTATCTGTGCCTTGGCTGAAGCTATTTGCGCCTTACCAGCATTGTAATTAGTCTCAGCTAAATCAACATCACTTCTTGCTATAAAGTTCTTTTCATAAAGCGTTTTTTGTCTTTGATAAGTTTTATAATCATTATCAGTAATACTTTGGATCTTTTGTAAATTTGCCTGAGCATTATAAAGATTCGACTGAGCATTGTTAAAACTGGCTCTTACCTGTTCTACCTGCGCTTCAAATAATGATGGATCAATTTGAGCCAATAGCTGACCCTTTTTAACGGGGGAATTAAAGTCAACATATAAATCTTTAATGGCACCAGAAACCTGCGTACCAACGCTAATGCTGGTTACAGGATTAACAGTTCCTGATGCTGTTATTGATTCAATTATATCTCCTTTTGTAATTTTCTCAGTTTTGTATTCAGGAGGTTTATTCTTGCTTCCTGTGATAAAAAATATTACGAAAGATACAAGAATTAGGGATATTAGACTGATAATTATTTTCTTCATTTAACACCCATTGCTTTCTCAAGATTACTGCGAGCTACATTATAATCATATAATGTCTGTACGTAAGATAATTGAGCATTATTATAATTTATTTCCGCATCCTGAAGCTCTATAGAGTTTCCAACTCCCACATTATATCTGCCATTTGCTAAATCAAAATATTCTTTAGCCTGATTTACACTCATTTCAGCAACAGGAATACGCTTTTCAGCTTCAGTTAAATTGATATAAGCCTGTTTAACCTGAAGATAGATGTTTTGTTTTAAAATTTCGATACTGGATTTAACGACATTTAAATTTGCTCTGGCTTCATCAATTTGTTTCTGCGTCAAAAAACCATTAAATACTGGCAAAGTAACACTTGCGCCAAGAGACCAGCCATTATCAAGAGGGAATTCCCGTCCGCCAATTCCATAACTGGCGCCTCCGGACAATACAGGCAAATAATCTTTTTTGGCTAATTTAATTGATTCATTTGCTGCTTCTTCTTTTGTAATAGTAGATTTTAAGTCAGGCCTATTCTCAAATGCTGTTTCTAGCGCACCTTCAAAGCTTACATCATATTTTTCAAAAGTAAGATTATCCATTATATTGTATCTGGTCACGCCTGATTTCAAGACGGTACTGCTTTCCTGTTTCGACAAACCGTCTGATTTAGTTGAAATCTCTACTTCATTAGCTTTATCAATATGTTTAAATGCAAATATATTATCTATCTCATATTCAGGAGCATCTGGCATGCCCATTGCATTATTCAGATTAGCTATTGCATTTTTATAAAGATTATCAGCCTTGATATAATTTAATTTGGTATTACTAAGATTAACTTCTGCTGTTGTTACATCAATTTTAGGCTTAGTACCAACTTCAAAAAAAGCTTGAGCCTGTTTTAAGTGTCTGTCATATTGATTAATTGACTGAACATAAATATCTTTACTTATTTTAGCGGCTAATGCAGCATAATAAGCTTGTTTTACATCATATGCTATCTGAACCACAGTATTATCAACATCATATTTAGAAGAATCAAGATTTAAGTCCTGAATTTTAACTTTAGTTGGGGTTTTTCCAAAATCATATATCAGCTGATTCACCCCCACATTTCCTGAATAGCTATTACTATCTTTATCGAGCCCAGTATTGGTAATAGAATTTAACCTGTTATATCCTGAAGACAGATTTATTTGAGGCAAATACCCTGACTTAACCTGCCCAACTCTACTTTCATACACTTTAGAAGTGTTATTTGCCAGATCAATATTTGGGTTTTTATCAATTGCTATGTCAATGCAACTCTCAAGAGTTAATACTTCCCCTTGCAATATAGCCAATTCTTCAGCTTTAGCAGGCTGAAAAGTTACTAGAATCAGTGATATAAGAAAAATCCTAAAAAAATTCATATTTATTCTTTTCTATATATTGCTTAGTTTTATCTTTAATTGTACTCCTATTATCAATGACTGGAAAAAGTGAATCAAGGTTTATAATTTTGAGAAAAAATTAATAAAAGTTAACTCTAGTCCAGTATTGAAATTCCAATAAATATTATTAAAGTATTAAGTGAAATGTGCCGATCAAATATATATGAAACAACTAATTTAAAGGATTTAATATGGGTAATTTCAAAAATACATTCATTGAGGCGCTTGGTTATTTATCAAATGTTAATAACACTAATGCTTACCAGCCTCAAAATAGTACATATAATGTAACCGCAAATGACCAGCAAAGTTTCGCAACTATGATGGCTCAGCTTAATAATAATATTCATAATGCTTCTTTAAACAGCAGTATGAATTCATATGGTTACAATAAATATAATTTTAACCCTGTTAGTACAAATCAAACAATGATTACACCGAATATAAATGCAATTGCTCAAAAAATTAAAGATAGCACAAGTGATATAGTGGATATTGATAGCCAGGTATCAGAATATTTACTGGAAAATTATGGTGGTAGCAAATTAGGGGTAATTATGAACCTGTCTGGCACACAAAACATACCTATTCAAGCAATAACTATGCAGGATCAGGTTTTTAAAGACATTGTCATTAAGCTGGCATCTCAAGTTAGAGAAGACATTTATAGCTCTCAAAGCAGTTCCTCTTATTCGTTGTATTACTCAGATGATACCAGTGAAGAAGATACTTCTGATATAGAATCATATGACTTCACTATAGATTAATCTTCTATTGCATAAAACAAAAAGAGCAACT
>DNSU01000208.1 GCA_003499585.1 Cyanobacteria bacterium UBA9579
CGATTTTCTCAGGACATTATACCAGAAATAAAAAGGTGCAAAACAGGTGCAAAAGAGTTGCAAAAATCACAAAAAAACGAGGTATATTTAAAATAATATTAATTGTTCAAACTGTGAATAGGCGCAGGAATTCTACCGCCTCTTTTTATAAAATCAGCACAGGAAAACGCGTTTACCGCCATAATTGGAGCTTCACCAAGTAATCCACCGTAAACAGCATAATCACCAACTTTCTTGCCATGCACAGGTATAACTCTAACAGCAGTTGTTTTCTTGTTTATCATGCCAATAGCCATTTCATCAGCAATAATTCCTGAAATGGTCTCACTGGAAGTATCGCCCGGAATAGGTATCATATCAAGCCCGACAGAACAGACTGATGTCATCGCCTCAAGTTTATCAAATGTTAATGCCCCGACTTTCACAGCCTCAATCATGCCAGCATCTTCACTGACAGGAACAAACGCCCCACTTAAGCCCCCTACATAAGAACTCGCCATAATACCGCCTTTTTTAACAGCATCATTCAATAAAGCCAGCGCAGCAGTAGTGCCATGAGTTCCACATCTCTCAAGCCCCATAGCTTCAAGTATATTAGCAATGCTATCACCAACTGCAGGAGTTGGAGCAAGTGACAGGTCAATGACACCAAACGGAATATTCAGCTTTTGAGCCACTTGCCTGCCTATAAGCTCGCCGGCTGTGGTGATTTTATAAGATATATTCTTGATTTTAGTCGCTAATTCACCAAAGTCAGCATCTCTAGGTAAAGATGCAACAGCAGCGCGAATTACACCCGGACCACTAATACCAATATTCAAAGCACATTCAGGTTCGCCATATCCATGAAAAGCACCCGCCATAAATGGGTTATCTCCAGGCACATTACAGAAAACCACCAGCTTTGCAGCACCGATTCCATCTCTTGTTTTTGTCAATTCAGCTGTCTGCTTGATTATTTTACCCATTTTAATAACAGCATTCATATTAATCCCGGCTTTTGACGAGGCGACATTAACAGACGAGCACACTCTGTCAGTTAATCTTAGTGCTTCTGGAATACTGGATATTAAAGCAGCATCGCCTCTGGTGCATCCCTTTTCAACCAAAGCACTGAATCCACCAATAAAATCCACATTGACATCTTTAGCTGCCTTATCCAGAACCTTAGCCAAATAGACATAATCATAATTTTTGCAGCTTTCACCCACTAAAGAAATCGGAGTAACAGCGATACGCTTGTTTATTACAGGAATAGAATACTCTTCTTCAATTTCCTGAACTGTCTGAGTAAGGTTTTCAGCAAATCTGATTATTTTACTGTAAATTTTCTCACCAGTTTCTCTTACATCACTGGAAATACAGTCCCTTAAGCTAAGTGCAAGAGTAACTGTCCTGATATCAAGATTATACATCCTGATCATATCTATAGTTTCAAGAATATAGCCTGTATTAATTCCACTCATTAGTTACATACGTCCTTTTTATGATACGTGATGCATATTATCAAAGATCTTTTTTCTCTGTACCCAAACTTCCATGCCGGTTTCTTTTCCCAGATCTGACAATGCATCTTTGAATTCTTTGAATGTGCTGGTAGCTTTTGAAAAATCAGCCATCATAATCATAGTAAAATGATCCTGCATAATTGTTTGGCTAATATCTTCAATATTCACCTGATATTGGGCTAAAGCATTCGCAAACGTTGCTACTATACCAACTTTATCCACTCCAATAATTGTTATTATTATTTTTGAATCGTCCATTTCAACCCCAACTAATACGTAAGTCTTATGAATATTATACCTTAAATCTTACTTTTTAAGCGCTATCAACAAGCCGCCACCAAACGGCAGATAAGAAATCTGGTAGTTCTCATTATGTGAAATAATATCAAGGAAATCTTCCATTTCACTTTTGTGAGAAGTAACATTATCAGCAACAAGCATGCCACCTGATCTGATTTTAGGATGCATTATCTCATAATAGTTTATATATTCAGCTTTATTAGCATCAATAAACACCAAATCATACTCACCTTCTATATTTTCTATTATATCCAATGCTTTTCCCTGTTTTAATGTTATAAAATCGGAAAGCCCACATTCTTCAAAGTTTTTCTGAGCAATATCAATTCTTTCCTGATAATATTCAATACTTATTATATACCCTGCATTAGCTCTTACAGCTTCAGCAAACCAGATAGTAGAATATCCGTTAGATGTACCAATTTCCAGAATACTCTTATATCCTGTAGCTTTAATTATTAAATTCAAATGATTACCGGATTCTCTTGGGATATTCCAGTATTTTTCACTTGTTTCTTCAAGATGAAGCAGTTTTTTTCTAATTATTTCCTGCATCTTTATCATTACTCTGATATTACAAGAGAATTTATCGTAGTGCCAATTGGCAAATAACTGATAACATTCTCTTCTTTCAGATCTATAATTGCAATTTCATATGAATCTGCATTCGTAACTAATGCTTTATCCTCAGCATTTAATATATTTATGCTCTTTGGAAATCCGCTTTCTTTTAATGTTATTGTATTAGTTTCAGTAAATGTCATAGTATCAATAATATGTACGGTATGAGAATCAGCTGATAAAATATATAGCTTATCTTTACCTTTTGCTACCTGTATGTCAACAGGCTTCTTACCTACTTCTAATGTTTTAATAACTTTTTCTTCATCTAAGCTATATATTATAAGTGTATTATCAGATCGACTTGTGATTAAGAGATATTTGCCAAATTGAGTTATTTTTGAAATGTTATTAACTTGAGTAACCAAATTTACTGTTGGGCTAATCTTTATATCATTCCCAGCAGTTGGTAAACTAAATCTGACTTTATAAATTTTGCCGGAAGCTACATCATTATAAAATAAATTTTGTCTGTCATCCGACACAGTCAAATTAGCTGGTGAACCTGTAACAGGGATTTCATTTATAACTGTCATATTTTTGATGTCTATAACAGAAATACTTGATGAAAGTCTGTTTGCAACAAATGCTTTATCTGTTCCAGCCGGTATAACTATTGATACAGGAAGTTTTCCTACCTCGACGTCTGATACAAAATTGTTTGTAGTTGTATCTATAATTGAGACTTTATTTGATGAAAGACAGGTTGCCAGTATATATCTATTATCTTCTGTAATAGCAATGTCTGAAGGAATTGAAGATAATTGAATTGATTTAATAGGCCTTCCTGACTTGGAAGGAATAACATGTATTAGACTTGAATCAAAGTTTGTTGCATAAAATATTTTATTTACCAAATCGTTAATTACTATTGCTTTTCCATTTGTATTTATTATAGAGATGGTTGACTGATTACCATTCACTAAATTTTTACCGGTTTGAGTATTTACCATTACTTTACTTGCATCGTCACTAATTTTTATCTTAAGATCACCTGTAATGACTCTTAATTCAGGTGGAATAACAAGGTTTTCCGGAACAATCAAATCTTGTGGCAACAAGCCTAATTTAACTTTAAGAGGTATTTGTGCGCTGTTGATCAGTGTATATACCTTGTCTGTTTTTTTAATCATTTTTAAGAGTGAAAGATTATTTGCAAATAGGATTAAATCAGGTTTAGACTTTAAATCAGCATTTGCAGGGATAGTCACAGTTATCTTTGCAGGATTATCAGGAAATTCATAGCTTATAGGCAATACAGGTATATACTTAGTTCCATCAGGTAGTTCTATAAGACCATCAAATCTAATATTTGCATTGGGGAACTTTTCTTTTATCAGTTCTATGACAGGTTTTGGTAATTCAGTTCCAAAACCTGGCAGAATTATACTTAAGTTAATAAATATACTGATTAGAGTTATTAATACCTTTTTCATTTACTCTGTTCCATTTTTCTAAATAATGAAGCTGATTTAATAAAATGATATTACTATTGACTACTTCCTGTAAAGACTCCTTTTATTTTGTCAACAATATTTTCCTTATCATTCTTTTCATTATGAATCTCATTTAGGCGCTTGTATAGCTTTTTTTCTTCTTCGTTGATATTTGTTGGAGTAATTACATTTATCCTGACAAACTGGTCGCCTCTTCTATTTGGATTATTTAAATGAGGAACACCAGCTCCTTTTATTGTTAGGATAGAGCCTGTTTGAATTCCGGATTGAATTTTCAACTGGTTTTTTCCATCAACGGTATCAACCTCAACTTCATCTCCAAGAGCTGCTTGAGGAAAAGTTATATTATAGTCAAGATAGATATTTACACCATCTCTTTTGAAAGATTTATGAGTCTGAACCAGTAAAACTACGTATAAATCTCCAGCAGGGCCACCATTTTTACCAGCATCACCTTCTGAATTAATTCTTAATTTATTACCGGTATCAACGCCTTTAGGGATTTTAACATTTAGTGTTTTGCCAACTTCTTTTCTGCCTTGCCCGTTACAGCCTTTGCATGGGGTTGCTTTCATTCCTGCCCCCTGACAATTTGGGCATGTAGATACCTGAGTAAAATGCCCTAAAATTGTCTGTGTTGTTTGCTGTACCTGCCCATATCCATTGCAGGCAGTACATGTAACAGGTGTGGTTCCCGGTTCTGCCCCTGAACCATTACAGGACTTGCAGGCTTCAAGATGTTGTATTTCTACATTTTTTTCAGCACCAAATATTGCTTCCTCAAAAGTTATATGCAGATCCAGTCTTAGATCGCTGCCTCGCATTGGGGCATTGGCATGCTGCCTTGATCGCCCGCTGGTGAATCCACCACCAAAAAAGCTTGATAAGATATCGTTTAAATCTCCAAATCCAAAATCAAATGGGCCTGAATAATCATATCCGGCATTTTTTAGTCCGTCATGTCCGTATCTGTCATACATTGCACGCTTATCTTGATCCATCAGGACTTCATAAGCCTGCCCTAATTCTTTAAACTTTTCTTCTGCATCAGGCGCTTTATTTACATCAGGATGAAGTTCACGGGCCTTTTTTCTGAATGCACGTTTTATATCATCTTGAGCGGCATCTTTTGAAACTTCTAATATTTCATAATAATCTGTTTTAGTCATATTTATCTTTATAATCTCTCCCCGAATTATTTGCTACATTTACTGATTCACTGCTACATTAACTAATGCAGGTCTAATAATTCTGTCTTCTAATTTATAACCTGTCTGCAATTCAGCAATGACAGTATGATCAGGAACATCATTGTTAGGTGTCTGCATTACTGCTTCATGATATGTAGGATCAAACTCTTTTCCTACTGCTTCAATTTTTTGCAGTCCTGCTTTTTCTAATGAGTCCATAAATTGTTTTTGTACAACATTGAAATTTTCTTTTAATTTTTCAGGATCATCTATCTCTGAAATAGACTTTTGGGCTCTTTCTAATGTATCAATTACAGGTAACAGTTTTTTTAACGTGTCTTCAGCACCGTATTTTAATAGAGATTCTCTCTCCTGTGCATGCCTTTTTCTATAGTTATCAAAGTCTGCTGCAAGTCTTAAATATTGATTTTTTAATGTTTCCATTTCAGCCTGAATAGTATTTTCTAATTGTTCTTCTGATTGTTCTTCTTTAGATACATTAGCTTCTTCAAATTCATTATTTGCAAAAGGATTCTTAGTTTCTTCCTCTGGATTTTTTGATTCTGAATCTGTATTGATAGATTCTTTATTTATATTGTCTTTGTTTTTATCAAACATGTTTAACCATCCTATAAGATATACCGATACCAATTAGCTATTATAAATTGATTATATGGAAATTAGCTTAAAATACAGATTTTCTTAATTTTTTATATTTATTTTATTTAATCACAAACACTTTTATTACTAAACTTATGAGTATTAAACATTAAGTTAGTTTTTTAGATAAGATATTGTATTATTTAATTTTAGATGATAATAAAATTGAATAAGTTCCTTTTGGAGGGGTCAAAAATGAATCTAAAAAACTTATTAATTTTGATTTTTGGTTGCATATTATTATTTTCAAGCTCATTTGGAGGTTTTTTAATAGGTTATAAATTTGCGGAAAAGTCAAAAGATGAAACCTCACTTATAAAATTTTCACCTAAAAATACAAATAAGACAATACCAGCACCAATTTCTAACAACATAATTGCTGATGTGGCTGAGAAAGTCATACCCTGGGTTGTCAATATTAATATGGAATATGACAACAACGATCCATCCTCATATAATGAAGAATTACATCCATTTATGCCCTTTTTTGATTTTGACGATCCTTCCTCAAAAATTAAAATAAGAGTTACAGGAGGGTCTGGTGTAATTATTAGAAAAGATGGTTATATACTAACTAATAGCCATGTGCTTAAGAATGCAAAGAATATCCTTGTTACTTTAAATAATGCTAAAACCTATAATGCAAAAGTAATCGGAACAGATGACATTACTGATGTTGCAGTCTTAAAAATTGATACTGGCGGAATCAATCTACCTGTTGCACAAGTTGGAAATTCTTCAAAATTAAGAATAGGTGACTGGATAATTGCAGTAGGAAGTCCTCTTGGATATGAACAGACTGTGACTCAGGGTATTATTAGTGCAATTAACAGAAGGGTTAATGATATACCTGCAAGTGTTAATTTTATACAAACTGATGCTGCAATAAATCCCGGCAATTCAGGTGGACCGTTAATTAATCTATATGGTGAAGTAATTGGTATAAATACAGCAATTAGAGCTGATGCACAAAATATAGGGTTTGCTATTCCTATTAATACTGCAAAAAAAGTTTCTGAAGCAATTATTAAAACTGGCCATGTGACAAGACCATGGATTGGTGTAGAAATTAGAAACAAGGATTTATCATTACCATATGGTACTGATATAAAAGTTGGCAATTCAAGTGGGGTAATAGTTTCCAGAGTGTTACCGGGAAGTCCGGCAGAAAAAGCAAAAATGAGAAAAGATGATACTATCCTGAAAATTGATGGAATAAAAGTTAAAGATGTTAGGGATATGCAAGAAAAAGTCAGAAGTCATAAGGTTGGTGAAATTGTTAAATTTGATATATTAAGAGACAATAAAAAAATTAGATTAAATGTAAAAACAGAGAAACTGCCTAATATTCAAAGATAATTACAGAGTATTTTATTTATAGCAAAGAATCAGGCTATATAAATTAGCCTGATTCTTTGCTATGGCTATATAAATATAATTATTAACAAATGTAAAGAATATATCGAGAGTATATACAAATTGCGCAATTTTTAAATCTTAAATTACTTAAATTAGATAAGAGAAAAATTATGAGTGATAAAGAATGAAATAATGTATATTTATGGGGGTAAAAACATGAGTATTGGTTCCTATTCACCTTCAGCATTTCCTTACATACCACAATCAACAGTGAATCCATGGGATAACAATTTGCAGCACTTACCTATGCACAATTATCTGAATCCATTTCCTGTAGTAAATACATTTGTTAGTGATACAGATAACTTTTTAACATCCTTTTTCAATAGTCCTATGTTAAGCCCAGGGTTTAATCCTTATAACGGATATGCTCAGCAAATGGGAATGAATAATCCATATGCTCAAGCAGCTCAAACTCCTTATAGTCCACAAATAGGATATAATCCATATGGACAGCCACAACAAATGCCATATAATCCGTATGGACAGCAGCCACAGCAAGCACAACAAATGCAGCCTAATCAAAATATACTTGGTTCAATTTTACAAATGCTAACAACTATGATTTCTTTAATACAAAATATGATGGGCATGAATACCCAACAAGCTCCAGCTCAACAATATGCTCCAGCTCCGGTACAGGCAGCTCCTGCTCCAGTTCAGCAACATGCTCCAGCTCCGGTACAAGCAG
>DNSU01000020.1:0-3019 GCA_003499585.1 Cyanobacteria bacterium UBA9579
GGATTATATCCAACTAGATTTTCTGTTGTTCGTTATGGCAATGTAGTGGGTTCGCGAGGTTCCGTTGTGCCATTTTTTAAAAAACTGATTAAAGATGGAGCTGAATATCTGCCTATTACTCATATAGGTATGACTAGATTTTGGATTACGCTTCAACAAGGAATTGATTTTGTACTGAAAAATTTTGAGCGTATGCATGGCGGTGAAATTTTTGTTCCTAAGTTGCCGTCTGCAAAAATTACTGATATTGCTCAATCTATCGCGCCAAACAAGCCAACAAAAATAGTTGGTGTTCGTCCTGGTGAAAAAATCCACGAGATTATGTGTCCAGCTGATGATTCGCATTTAACTATAGAATTTAGCGATCATTTTGTTATTTGTCCGTCTATTATGTTTAATGTTGCTAGTGATTTTACTACTAGTGCTATGGGCGAAAAAGGAAATACGGTTGCAGAAGGATTTGAATACCATTCTGGAACTAATGGTCATTTTTTAACAGTAGAAGAATTGAAGAAATTTAATAAGCAAATTTCAATATAATGATTCCTTACGGTAGACAACAAATAACAGAAGATGACATTAATGCAGTAGTCAAGGTATTGCATTCAGATTTCCTTACACAGGGGCCAGTGGTCCCTATGTTTGAAAAAGCTGTTGCTAAATATTGTAATAGTATGGAAGCAATTGCTGTTAATAGTGCAACCTCAGCACTGCATATTGCTTGTTTGTCTTTAAATGTTGGTAAAGATGATATTGTTTGGACGACTCCAATTACCTTTTTAGCAACAGCTAATTGTGCGCGATATTGCGGAGCTAAGGTTGATTTTGTAGATATTGATCCAGATACTTTTAATATAAGCATTGGTTGTCTTAATGAAAAACTTAGAATTGCAAAAGTTAGCAGCGGGCTTCCTAAAGTACTTATTGTTACCCACATGTGTGGTCAGCCTTGTGAGATGGAGCAAATTGCAGATCTTAGTAAAAAATATGGTTTCAAAATCATAGAAGATGCAGCTCATGCATTAGGTAGTAAATATCAAGGAGTTTTAACTGGTAGTTGCTTATTTAGTGATATTACAGTTTTTAGTTTTCATCCTGTTAAGCATATAACAACAGGTGAGGGTGGCATGGCTCTTACTAATGACGCAGAGCTTGCAAAAAAAATGCGTTTGTTAAGAAGTCATGGTATGACACGCGATCCTTCAGAAATGACAAACATATCACCAGGCGGATGGTATTATGAGCAAATTGAATTGGGATTTAACTATAGGATGACAGATATTCAAGCTGCTCTTGGTTTAAGTCAGTTGAATAGAATTAATCAATTTATTGATAGGAGGCGTGAAATAGCCAGTAATTACTCACGCCTATTTAAAGATTTGCCAATTAAACCACAGACAAGTATTTCTGAGAGTTATAATAGTTATCATCTTTATGTGATTCGTTTGATTTTAAGTGAAATTAGTAAGACGCGCGCAGAAATTTTTAAATTATTAAGGGATTATGGTATAGGCGTAAGTGTGCATTATATTCCAGTATACCTTCAGCCTTACTATCAGCGGCTTGGTTTTACTAAAGGTTATTGTAAAGAGGCTGAAAAATATTATTCCGAAGCAATTAGTTTGCCTATATTTCCAGATTTGTCTGAAGGCGAGCAGATAAAAGTTGTAGAGGCTCTTAAAGAGGCGCTTACTTAATGAATATTGCCATTATTCCTGCCCGTGGCGGTAGTAAACGTATTCCTCGTAAGAATATAAAGTTGTTTTGTGGTAAACCAATGATTGCATGGTCGATTGAAGCAGCTTTAAAAACCAAAATTTTTGATCATATTATTATATCTACTGATGATATTGAGATTGCTCAGGTGGCTAAAGAATACGGTGCAGAAGTTCCGTTTATAAGACCTAAAGAGTTATCTGATGACTATACGGGCACAACAGAAGTAATTGCTCATGCTGCTAAATGGGCTAAGGATCAAGGTTGGAATGTTAACGCTGTTTGTTGTATTTATGCAACTGCCCCTTTTGTTATGGCTACTGATATTGTAACAGGGTTAACTGCGCTGAATGATGGTATTTGGGATTACGTATTCTCTGTTACTGATTTTGCCGCGCCCATTTTTAGATCATTTAAAAAAACTAAAGAAGGTGGTGTAGAGATGTTTTTTCCTGAGCATTTCACAACGCGTTCCCAGGATCTTCCTGAAGCATTTCATGATGCTGGGCAGTTTTATTGGGGTAAACCAGAATCATGGGTAGAGTGGAAAAAAATATTTGATCGTCATTCGAAAACTATATTTATTCCTAGATGGCGAGTTCAGGATATTGATACTCAAGAAGATTGGGATAGAGCGCAAATTTTAGCTCCAATCATTTTGAATAGTAATCAGGGTTTTTAGCTTGAATATTGCTATCAGAGTGGACGCTTCTCTTGAAATTGGTATTGGACATCTTATGCGCTGCCTTACTTTGGCAGACACTTTTCGTAAGTTTGGAGTTTATACTAGGTTTATTTGTCGACATATACCGACGCGATCATATGAGTTGCTGATTAAAAGTGGACATGATGTTTCGTTGTTAGTTAGAGAAGATAAGAATGTTCTGGAATCAGAATTAGAACACGCTAAATGGTTAGGTGTTAATCAGGAATTTGATGCTATTGAAACATTAGAAGCTTTAGCCGATTCAAATTGGGATTGGGTTATTGTAGATCACTATGCTTTGGATTATCGATGGGAGGATGCTGTAAAGAAAAGCACTACTAAGATGCTAGTTATTGATGATTTATCCGATAGACAGCATACATGCGATATTTTTCTAAATCAAAATATAGTAGATGATGCTGAATCTTTATATGCCAATAAATTACCAAGAGATGCAATCAAGCTAATTGGTCCGAAATATGCGTTGTTAAGAGAAGAATTTCTTGTGGCACGTTCTAAAGTAACTTTTAGAACAGGACCAATAAAAACCATATTGGTGTCTTTTGGTGGAACTGATGTGAATAATGTTACTAGTAA
>DNSU01000020.1:3245-4313 GCA_003499585.1 Cyanobacteria bacterium UBA9579
ATAAAATGGCCGAGCTAATGTTAGCAGCAGATCTTGCTATAGGAGCGGCAGGATCAACTAGCTGGGAAAGATGTTGTTTGGCTTTACCTTCTATAGTTATATCGGTTGCTGATAATCAAATCCCAATAGCACAAGCGCTAGATAAAATGGGAGCTTGTATATATCTTGGAACTGAATCAACGGTTACTGCTGCGCTTATTTCAAAAACATTGCATGAACTTTATAATGACCAAGAACACCTTTTTGAAATGTCTAAAAAGGCATATACTATCGTTGATGGCAAGGGTAAAAATCGAGTGTTTGAAAGCATGAATGCCTTATTATGAATATTTCTATACTCGTTTCTGATCCCAAACATCCAGTTAATGCTTCGCTAAAAGAATGGCGAGACATTATGGTAGGGTTTGGACACAATGTTTCTATTTATCATAGAAAATCTGAACTAATTGGTGGAGATATTCTTTTTTTGATTTCCTGTTCTGAGATTATTTGTGCAGATGTTAAGAAAAAATTTAGGGCATCTTTGGTTATTCATGGTAGTAATCTACCCAAAGGCCGTGGTTGGTCGCCACATATTTGGTCTATTCTTTCAGGTGATAATGTTATAGATGTTTGCTTATTAGAAGCAGCCGAGCCGGTGGATACAGGGGCTATTTGGTTGAAGGACAAATTCTATCTTGAGGGCTATGAACTTCTTCAGGAAATTAATCAAAAATTTTTTGAAGTAGAATTAAGATTGATGAGCAGGGCAGTTGATGAGTTTGATAGTATTATACCAATACCACAAACTGGTGATTTTGAAACATATTGTAAAAGAAGAACTCCAGAAGATAGTAAGTTAGATCCATATAAAAACATAGCAGAGCAGTTTGATTTACTGAGGGTAGTAGATAGTGAACGCTATCCAGCATTTTTTGAGTATAGAGGTAGGAAATTTAGATTAAAAATAGAGGAGATGGAACATGGATAAGTTTTCTAACACATTGATAGCTAATAAAAAAATAGGCCTAGATGTTCCTCCATTTATTATTGCAGAAATGTCGGGTAATCATAATCAATCTCTTGAGC
>DNSU01000020.1:4375-5286 GCA_003499585.1 Cyanobacteria bacterium UBA9579
TAATCATAATCAATCTCTTGAGCTAGCGTTAACAATTACTGAAGCCGCGGCGAGTGTATTCATATGGATAATGGAGTTATCCGGCGTTTTTTGAATATCATGGGAAACGTTACAAATTAAAAATTGATAAAATGGAAGGGTAATTTACAACAGATGTCTAAGAAGATTATTATTGCTACGCCTAATAAAAGGAGTGACTTAGTAATAAGCCATTTATCATCTAGGCTTGGAGATTATGAAATAATTCGCATAAGCTCTAAACAAGAACTTAATTTAGATGATCTTCAAATGCTTAAACCAGAGATTATATTTTTTCCACATTGGTCTTGGATAATACCAGAAGAGATACATGCTAGATTCAAATGTATTATTTTTCATATGACAGATTTGCCCTACGGCAGAGGGGGTAGTCCGTTGCAAAATTTAGTTGTACTTGGGCATAAAGAAACAATGCTTAGTGCTTTGCTTTGTGTTTCCGAATTAGATGCTGGTCCAATATACCTTAAGCGCAGGCTATCTTTACAAGGTACAGCTGAGGAAATTCTTACAAGAGCTTCAGATCTTATGGAAGAAATGATAGTTGAGATTTTACAAAATAAAATAGAGCCCATAGCACAAGAAGGTGAACCATTTATATTCAAGCGTCGTCGACCAGAGGATGGAAATATTGTTAGATTGGATAGAGTTGATAAAATATATGATTATATACGTATGCTTGATGGAGTGGGTTATCCACCAGCGTTTATTGAAACCGAGCATTTTCGTGTTGAGTTTAACGATGCCAAACTAACCAATGACGCTGTGTTTGCTAATGTAAAAATCGTGTAAAGAAAATGAGAAAACAGCCTGTTCTAGTTATTGCAGCTCATCCAGATGATGAGGTGCTTGGATGTGGGGGGACTATTGCCAGA